>JAIOQG010000077.1 GCA_021413465.1 Alphaproteobacteria bacterium
GAGCCCGGCAGCGTCGAGGTGACGGATCTTTTTACGGTTGAGACCTATCCGCGATTTCATACGTTGACCTCGGGCATTCGGGGGCGGCTTGCCGCGGACGCTTCGCTGTCAAGCATCGTGCGAGCTTTGTTCCCCTGCGGGTCGGTGACGGGGGCGCCGAAGATCAGGGCGATGGAGATTATCCGCGAGATCGAAGAGAGTCCGCGTGGCGTTTATTGCGGGGCGATCGGTTACGTCACGCGCGACACGATGGCGTTCAACGTAGGTATCCGCACGCTGACGCTCAGCGAGGGAACCGCGGAAATGGGGCTCGGCGGCGGCATCGTGTGGGATTCGCAAGCGGCGTCGGAATACACCGAGTGTCTGTTGAAGGCGCGGTTTCTGACCGAAGCGGACGAGTCGGTACGCTTGATCGAGACGCTGCGATGGGTCGAAGGCGAGGGCTTTCATTTGATCGAGCGGCATTTGCGCCGCCTGGCAGCGTCGTGCCGGTATTTCGGTTTCCGCTTCGACGAGGCTGCGATCCGCAGCGATTTGTCGTGGGCGGTCAGAGCTTGCCACGGTGTGCAGCGCGTGCGGCTGACTTTGGGTGTGCGCGGCGACACGCAGGTCCAAGCCGAAGCGATCACCCTGCCCGCGCCCGAGACCGTCTGGCGCTATGAAATGGCGGCGGCGCGCAGCGACAGCCGGGACTGGCGCTTTTATCATAAGACGACCTCGCGCGCGCTCTATGACGATACACTTGCGTCGCAGCGGGCGGCGACGGGATGCGACGAGGTTGTGTTCTTGAACGAGCGCGGCGAGGTGACGGAAGGCAGCAGGACGAACTTGTTCATCGAGCGCGACGGTGTGTGGCTGACGCCGCCATTGTCCAGCGGCGTGCTCGACGGCTGTTTGCGGCGCGAACTGATCGAAAACGGGCCGCAGCGCGTGGTCGAGCGCGTGCTGTTCCCGGCGGACTTGGCGAGCGGCACCGTTTGGTTTGGGAATTCCTTGCGCGGGCTGATGCGCGGGGAGTTCCACGGCGCCGAAAGCGCCGCATTTGCCCGCGCGGGCACTATCGGATAACCATCGCGGCCGTTTGAGTTTCGAGGGGATGCCCGTGCTGCGCCGACTCTATGATTGGGTGATCCGACTTTCCGAGCATCCCAAGGCGTTGTGGGCGCTGGCGGGCATTTCGTTCGCAGAGAGTTCGTTCTTTCCGATCCCGCCCGACATCATGTTGGTGCCCATGGTTTTGGCGCAGCGCGCGAAGGCGTGGTTGATCGCGGGCGTGTGCACTGTCGCGTCCGTGGTCGGCGGATTTTTGGGTTATGCGATCGGCTTTTATTTCTTCGAGACGTTCGGCAATCAGGTTCTGAACTTTTACGGACTGCAGAGCGGCTTTGCGCAGTTTCAACAGCAATTCAACGAATATGGCCTTTGGATCATCCTGCTCAAAGGCATGACGCCGATCCCTTATAAGCTGATCACGATCGCAAGCGGCGCGGCGCATTTCGATCTGCTGACGTTCGGCGCCGCCTCGTTGCTGACGCGCGGGGCGCGCTTTTATCTCGTCGCCTCGCTGTTGTATTTCTTCGGCGAACCGATGCGCACGTTCATCGAGAAGCACCTGACCATTGTGACGACTGTGGCCGTCGTTCTGATCGTCTCTGGGTTTGTGGCGCTGCGCTATTTGTAAGCGTTAGACTCGGATCGTGCCTTCCAGATACGGCGCGACCTTGCCTTTAATCAGCACCCGCTCGCCTTGTTCTTCGCAGATCAGCGTGCCGCCGCGGGTGCTCATTTGGCGGGCCGTGAGTTTGGCTTTGCCGAGGCGTTTGGCCCAGAAGGGGATTAGGGCTGCGTGGGCCGCGCCCGTGACGGGGTCTTCGGCGATGCCTTTGCCGGGCACGAAGAAACGCGAGACGAAATCGAATCCGGTGTCTTCGCCGGCCGCGGTGATGATAATTCCCGTCTCGTCGAATTCCTCCAGCATGTCGGCGAGCACGCCGTCGGAGTCGGCCTCGACGATTTCATCGACGCTGGCGAAAACGGCGAGCGGATAGTTCGCCTTGAAAACTTCAAGCGGCGTCGCGCTCAACGCTTCTTCCAGCGCCTCGAGAAAATCCTCGGCCTCGGGATGCGGCTCGGCACGATAGGCCGGCAGCGCCATGGCGAAATAGCCGTCGGCGGCCTTTTCGACCGTGAGCGTGCCGCTTTTGGTCGAGAATTCCACGCGCGACAATTGCGGATGAAGATGGGTGAGCACGACAAAACCGCTGGCGAGCGTGGCGTGGCCGCAGAGCGGAACTTCGACGGTGGGCGTGAACCAGCGCAGATCGTAGTGACCGGCGCCCTTGCCGGGCGAGGGTACGAAGAACGCGGTTTCGGAGAGATTGTTTTCGGCGGCGATCTCTTGCATCAGAGCGTCATCGAGCCATTGCGTCAGCGGCACGACGGCGGCGGGGTTGCCTTCGAAGGCCTTGTCGGCGAATGCGTCGACCTGCCAGAGTTTCAGTTCCATCGTCATTCCTCCGTCGTTGGGCGGACCGTGTGCGCGTGATTGAGCGGGCCGTGACCGCGCCCGAATCCCGGCGCCGTTTCAATAGCCCGGCGCACATAAAGGCGCGCGCGCGTTATCGAATCGATGGCGCTTAGACTCTGAGCGAAGCCGGTTGCGATGGCCGACGCAAGCGTGCAGCCGGTGCCATGCGTGTGACGCGTATCGATGCGTGCATCGCTCCACTCCTGCGTGCCGTCGGGGCCGGCATAGATGTCGACGACGCGATCGCCTTCCAGATGACCGCCTTTGAGCAGCACGGCTTTGGGCCCAAGCTCCAGAAGCCGCGGGATGGCGTCGCGCATGTCTTGCGGCGAGGCGATCTTGCGGCCGGTCAGCGCTTCGGCTTCAGGCAGGTTCGGCGTGATCAGCGTGGCGCTGGTCAGCAAGCGGCCTTTCAATGCGAGGAGCGCTTCGCCGTCGAGCAACGTGGCGCCGCCTTTGGCCACCATGACCGGGTCGACGATCAGGGGGATCGAGGGTGCGGCGCGGCGAAGGATCGCGAACACGGTGTCGATGATGTCGCCCGAGCCCAGCATGCCGGTCTTGATGACGTCGGCGCCGATGTCTTCGAGCACGGCGAGAATCTGGGCCGCAACGGTTTGGGCGGGGATGGCGTGAATGCCGGTGACGCCCAGCGTGTTTTGCACCGTGACCGCGGTGACGGCGGTTGCCGCGTAACCGCCCAAGGCCGTCACGGTTTTGATATCGGCTTGGATGCCGGCGCCGCCGCCGGAATCGGAACCGGCAACGATCAGCACGCGACCGCGCATACGGGTGATTTGCATGGCGGGACGTTAAAGCAAAAATGTTGTCGTTGGAATTGGCGCCGAGTCAGATCTCACCACAAAGCCACCAAGAACCACAAAAGTTCACCAAGATGCTCGTGACACTGGAGTTACGTTGGTTTGGCGCGAAGCGCCATTGATGCGCGCTACGCGCGCGGGCGTCCGACAGCCGAGAACCGGCTTCGCGAACCTTTGTAATTCTTGGTGGCTTTGTGGTGAAAGTTGACGCGCAACATCACAAACCGCGATCGTTATGCGGCGCAGGCTTTTTCCAACACCTTCACGATGTCGCCGACGACCATTTTGACGAGCTTTTCGTCGTCGCCTTCGGCCATGACGCGGATCAGCGGTTCGGTGCCTGATTTGCGGATGAGCAGGCGGCCGCTTTTGGCGAGCCTTGCTTCGCCGCTTTCGATGGCGTTTGCCACTTCTTGCGATTCGAGCGGTTTGACGCCGACGCGGTAGCGGACGTTTTTCAGGATTTGCGGCAGCGGTTCGAACAGATGCACGGCCGCGCTCGCCTTTTGCTTCGATTCGGCCAGCACGGACAGAACTTGGAGGGCCGCGATCAAGCCGTCGCCGGTGGTGGCAAAATCGCTGAGCACGAGATGGCCCGATTGTTCGCCGCCGACGTTGAAGCCGTGTTCGCGCATGTGCTCGACGACGTAGCGGTCGCCCACGGCCGTGCGCGCAAGCTTTAGGCCCATCGCGTTCAAGTAGCGTTCGAGACCGAGATTCGACATAACGGTGGCGACGACACCGCCGCCTTTCAACGTTCCGGCTTTCGACCAGGAGCGCGCGATCAAGGCAAGGATCTGGTCGCCGTCGATGATGTGGCCTTTTTCATCGGCGATGACGACGCGATCGGCGTCGCCGTCGAGCGCGATGCCGAGGTCGGCCCTGCTTTCTTTGACTTTGGCGCACATGGTTTGCGGGAAGGTCGAGCCGCATTCCTGGTTGATGTTGATGCCGTTTGGATCGACGCCGATGGCGACCACGTCGGCGCCCAGTTCCCACAGCACTTCGCGCGCGACGCGGTAGGCGGCACCATTGGCGCAATCCAGCACGACACGCATGCCGTCGAGGCGTTGGGTTGCGGGGAAGGTGCGTTTGGCGAATTCGATGTAGCGGGCTTGAGCGTCTTCGATGCGCTTGGCGCGGCCGAGCTTCGAGGCGTCGGCGAGGCCGTGTTCGAGACCGTTGTCCATCAAGTCTTCGATGGCGCTTTCAACTTGGTCCGACAGTTTGTAGCCGTCGGGGCCGAACAGTTTGATGCCGTTGTCTTCGTAAGCGTTGTGGGAGGCCGAGATCATGACGCCCAAATCGGCGCGCAATGAGCGTGTAAGCATGGCAACGGCGGGTGTCGGCAAGGGACCGAATTGCAGGACGTCCATGCCGACGGAGGTGAAGCCCGCGACCAAGGCGGTTTCGATCATGTAGCCCGATAGGCGGGTGTCTTTGCCGATGACGACGCGGTGGCGATGGTCGCCGCGGATGAAATAGCGGCCCGCGGCCATGCCGACGCGCAGGGCGGTTTCGGCGGTCATGGGCGGGGTGTTGGCTTTGCCGCGAATGCCGTCGGTTCCGAAGTATTTCCGGCTCATCGAAATCCCACCTGAAGCTGCTTGTTGTTAGGGTCAGTGATAGCACGAAGTCTTGAAGATTGCCGACAGGCTGGCGGGGCGCCGGGCGGCCAAAATGCGCCGTTAAGGTTTGTACTCGCCCTTAAGCGCCGCCCAAACGGCCAGTGCCTGTTTGAGCGCGCGCACGTCGTGGGTGCGCAGGTGGTCCGCGCCCTTGGCGGCGGCAAACAGTTCGGCCGCTAGGGTGGCCGCCCCTGCCCCTGCGACCTCAACCTGGGCGAGCTTTCGGATGAAGGATTTGCGACTGAGCTAGATCAGAACCGGCAGGCGGTAGCGGCTTTTCAGTTCGTCGAGGCGGCGCAAGACGGTGAGCGAGACTTGCGGGTCGGTGCCGAGGAAGAAGCCCATGCCGGGATCGATGACGATGCGGCCGCGCGCGATGCCGGCCTGTGTGAGTGCTGAGATGCGATCGTCGAAGAAGGCGAAGAGGCGGTCGAAGATGGTTGCGGGGTCGGTGTCGATGCGCTGCGCCTGGCCGCGTAGAGCGACGTTGTGCATGACGATGAGACCAACGTTCGAGCGCGCGAGGTCGTCGTAGAGCGCGAGCTCCGGGAAGCCTTGGATGTCGTTGAGCCAGGCCACGCCTTGGCCGAGCGCCCAGCGTTGCGTTTCGAGGGCGAAGGTGTCGATCGAGATTTCGGCGTTGCGGGCTTTCAAGGCGGCAACGATGGGCGTGAGGCGGCGGATTTCTTCCGCCGGCGGCACGTGCACTGCGTCGGGGTTCGACGCCGCCGCCCCAAGATCGATGGCGTCGGCGCCGTCGTCCAGCAGCTTCATCGCGTGGGCGATGGCGGTATCGGGGTCGAGATATTTCGCGCCGTCGGAGAAGGAGTCCGCGGTGGCGTTGAGGATGCCGAAGATGCGGGGGGACATGCTCATCACAATCGGGCGGAAAGAGAAAAGCCCCGCCTTTTCGAGGGCGGGGCTTTGGAGCTAGAGCTTGTCGCGCGTCGAGGGCTGCGGTTCCAAGGTGCCCTCGCCGCCGCGCGGGCGGCCGGCTGAAGGCACGGAGGAGACCGGCGGCTTGGGCGCTTGCGTGTCGGGTGGTGTTTCGCGAACGATTTTCTCGCCGCGCAACAGCGCTTTGATTTCGTCGCCCGAAAGCGTTTCGAATTCGAGCAACGCTTTGCCGATCGTGTGCAGGTCTTCCAACCTGTCGGTCAGAATCTGGCGCGCTTTTTTGTAGCCGTCATCAACGAAGCGGCGAATTTCTTCGTCGATGATTTCGGCGGTACCGGGCGACACGTTTTGCGTGCGCGAGACGGAGTGGCCGAGGAAGACTTCTTCCTGGTCGGCCGAATAGGCCAAGGGGCCTAGTCTTTCGCTCATGCCCCAGCGCGTGACCATGGCGCGCGACAGGCGGGTTGCATGCTCGATATCCGACGAGGCGCCCGACGTGACCTTGTCGTGGCCGAAGATAAGTTCTTCGGCGACGCGGCCGCCCATCATGATCGCCATGCGCGAGACCATTTGTTCGCGCGAGAACGACAACTTGTCGGATTCCGGCAGCTGCATGACCATGCCGAGCGCACGACCGCGCGGAATGATCGTGGCTTTGTGCACGGGGTCGGCTGCAGGCACGCTGAGTGCGACCAAAGCGTGGCCGCCTTCGTGATACGCGGTCAGGCGTTTTTCGTCTTCCGACATGACCATCGATTTGCGTTCGGCGCCCATCATGACCTTGTCTTTGGCTTCTTCGAATTCGCGCTGGGTCACCATGCGCATGTTGCGGCGCGCGGCGAGCAAGGCTGCTTCGTTGACGAGGTTTGCAAGATCGGCGCCGGAGAAGCCGGGCGTGCCGCGCGCGATCGTGTGCGCATTGACGTCGGGGGCGATCGGCACCTTCTTCATGTGCACTTTGAGAATTTTCTCGCGGCCCATGATGTCGGGGTTCGGCACGTTGATCTGGCGGTCGAAGCGGCCGGGTCTGAGCAGCGCGGGATCGAGAACGTCGGGGCGGTTCGTCGCCGCGATCAAGATGACGCCTTCGTTGGTTTCGAAGCCGTCCATTTCGACGAGCAACTGGTTCAACGTCTGTTCGCGTTCGTCGTTGCCGCCGCCGAGGCCTGCGCCACGATGGCGGCCGACGGCGTCGATTTCGTCGATGAAGATGATGCAGGGCGCGTTTTTCTTTGCTTGATCGAACATGTCGCGCACGCGGCTGGCGCCGACGCCGACGAACATTTCGACGAAGTCGGAACCCGAGATCGTGAAGAACGGCACGTTCGCTTCGCCGGCAATGGCGCGCGCAAGCAGCGTCTTACCGGTGCCCGGCGGGCCGATGAGCAAGGCGCCCTTTGGGATCTTGCCGCCGAGGCGCTGAAATTTTTGCGGGTCGCGGAGGAATTCCACGATCTCCTGCAGGTCTTCCTTGGCTTCGTCGATACCGGCGACATCGTCGAAGGTGACGCGGCCGTGGCGTTCGGTCAGCAGCTTGGCGCGGCTTTTGCCGAAGCCCATGGCCTTGCCGCCGCCGCCCTGCATCTGGCGCATGAAGAAGATCCAAACGCCGACGAGGAGAAGGATGGGGAACCAGTTGAGGATGATCGACATCAGCGACGGCGTGTCGCCTTCGTCTTCGGCGTATTTGAAGCTGATGTCCTTTTCCTGGAGAAGCTTGTCCAGGTTGACCATGCTTTCTTTGTTG
>JAIOQG010000078.1 GCA_021413465.1 Alphaproteobacteria bacterium
GCGACGCAGTTTTATGCCGATATCGAAGGACATCCGGAAGAGCGCAATGTCCGGTTGGCGTTGGAAGAGCTCCAGTTCTTCACGTCGCATATGCGCATTTTGGGCGTGTACCCGGCGCATGCCTATCGCAAGGTCATCGCCCAGTCATAGTTCGCGACGGCTTTATTCCTGTTCGACCCAACTTTTCACGAGTTGATGTGCGATGGCGAGCGGCGGCGGCAGGCGCAGTTCGGGCGTGCCTTTTTTCAGCAAGGCTTCGCGAACTTTCGCGCGCGGGAACCACTGAGCATCGGAGAGTTCGTTGCCGTCGATCGTGATCTCGGTCGAGGCGGCGCGCGCGAAGCAGCCGATCATCAGCGATGAGGGATAGGGCCAGGGCTGCGTCGAGAAGAACAACACTTCCGCCGTTTTGATGCCGGCTTCTTCCTGAAGCTCGCGGGCGACGGCTTCTTCGATCGACTCGCCGGGCTCGATGAAGCCGGCGAGGGCCGAATAAAATCCGTTCGGCCACTTCGCTTGGCGTCCGAGCAAGCAGCTGTCGCCGTTGAGCGCCAACATGATGACTACGGGGTCGGTGCGCGGGAAGTGTTCCGTGTTGCAGGTCTCGCAGTAGCGCTTGTAACCGGCTTCGGCGGATTCGGTTTGGCCACCGCAATTGGCGCAAAAGCCGTGGCGCTGGTGCCAATCGATGATCGATTTCGCTTGGGCCAAGATCGCCGCGTCGCCGATATCGATTTCTTCGGCCACCATGCGCAAGTCGGCGAACTCGCCGAGGCCCGCCAATGCGCCATCGGCCGTGGGGTCGGATAGGCCCGAGATGTCGATGGCGAAATGGGCGCAGTCTTTGTGTAAGCCCAGAAACACGGTGACGGCGCCTGGGCGCATCAGCGGCAAGGCCAACTCGGCGGTAACCCAGCCGGCCTCACGCTTGCCTTCCCGGTTCTTGATCAAAAACGGCATCAGTTTCCACACGGGTATGAAAAGTGAGCGCTTGTCGGCGAAGGCGCTCGCGAGCCATTCTTGATTGGTCCGGAGATGGGCCGCACGATCGAGCGGCGAATTTGCGAAGACGTTGGGATTTTTGGGCAAAACCAGGCTCATGCATCCCCGCTCGCGTTGGTGTTCCTGCGACATTTTCCACAGGCGTTCGGCGCGGACATTTGCACGGCGCTTGGGCGACCTGCAACGCCTCAATGCTTGCGTTCCGCCGGGTGGGGTCTGCTATAGTTTCAGCGGGAGGTTGGTGGCGGACGGGTCCCTCGCCAATCCGGTCAGGTCCGGAAGGAAGCAGCCGCAACGAGTTTCGGTTCGGGTCGTTCACCAGCCTCCTGCTTTCGCCTGCGACTTTGGCAGGCACGCCCACCTGATGGTTCCCTCGATGGCTAAGAAAGACAAAGGGTCGGACGCCGCCGCGGACGAGCCGAACTTGGGATTGGGTGCGGGCGCCGCGAAAAGCGAGGGCGCCTATCGCGTGCTGGCGCGCAAGTACCGGCCTCAGACGTTCGAAGACGCGTTTATCGGACAGGCGGCGATGGTGCGCACGCTCGCCAATGCGTTCGCGTCGGGGCGGATCGCGCATGCCTTCATGCTGACCGGCGTGCGCGGCATCGGCAAAACAACGACGGCGCGCATTATCGCCAAGGCGCTCAATTGCATCGGTCCCGACGGCAAGCGGACGGAACCCACCGTGTCGCCATGCGGCGTATGCGAACCGTGCAAAGCGATCGCGGATTCGCGTCATGTCGATGTGTATGAAATGGACGCAGCCTCGCGCACCGGCATCGACGATATTCGCGAGATCATCGAAGGCGTGCGCTATTCGCCGGCCGAGGCACGGACCAAAGTTTATATCATCGACGAAGTTCACATGCTGTCGAAGCAGGCGTTCAACGGCTTACTGAAGACGCTTGAAGAGCCGCCGCCGCATGTGAAGTTCATTTTCGCGACAACCGAAATCCGCAAGGTGCCGATCACGGTGCTGTCGCGGTGCCAGCGTTTCGATCTCAAGCGCGTGCCGGTCGATATTTTGATCGAGCATTTGGCCTTCATCTGCAAGGCGGAGAGCCAGCCGGCGGACGAAGCGGCGCTGCGGTTGATTGCGCGCGCGGCTGAAGGTTCGGCACGCGATGCGCTGTCGCTGCTCGATCAGGCGTTCGCGCATGCGGGCGGTGCCACAATCCAAGAAGAGCCCGTGCGCAATATGCTCGGGCTCGCCGATCGCGGGCGCGGGCTTCAGCTGTTCGATCACATGATGCGCGGCGCGATTACCGAGGCGCTGAGCGAGTTTCGCGGGCAATACGATTCGGGTGCCGATCCGCTGGCCGTGCTGCAAGATCTGACGCAGATTTGTCATGAGGTGACGCGCGTCAAGGTCGCGGCGGGGGCGAATGCCGGCGCGCCGGAAGACGAGGTCAAGCGCGTTGCGGAACTTGCCGCCAAGCTGACCGTGCCGCAGTTGGCGCGGACGTGGCAGTTGTTGTTGAAGGCGCTGGGCGAAGTGCAAAGCGCGCCCGATGCGGCGGCTGCAACCGAGATGGCCTTGATCCGCATCGTCTATGCCGCGGAACTGCCGCCGACCGATCAGTTGATGCGTACGGCCGCGGGTGCAACGGTCTCAGCGTCACCCGTTCGCAGCGTGCCGAGTGCGGCGCCCGGCGCGCCGTCGGTGCCGCGTCCGAGTGCGTCACGCAGCGAGCCTGCGGTCGCGCGTCACGAGCCGGCGGCGCAGCAGGCCGAGGCGCCGACGATGGCGGCCAAGGTTCAGGATTTCGCCGGCATCGTGGCGCTTGCGCGCGGGGCGCGGGAAGCGCGGTTGGCGTTCGCGCTTGAAAACTGGGTGCATCTCGTCAAGTTCGAACGCGGCCGGCTTGAGTTACGATTGGAACCGGCGGCGGATTCGGGACTGCCGGGCGAGATTTCGGAAAAACTTGCGAAATGGACGGGCGAACGTTGGATCGTTTCGGTTTCGAGCGCCGCAGGCGAGGCGACACTTGCCGATCAGAATAAGGTCGAGGATCAGGCGCGACGAGCGTCCGCGGCCGAGGACCCGTTGCTGAAAGCGGCGATGGCCATGTTTCCGGGCGCGCGGATTGTGGCCGTGCGCGATCGCGATGCTTTCGCGGCAGACTCCGAAAGCGATACGGGTGAGGCGTCATGAAAAATATCGGCGATCTGATGAAGCAGGCGCAAGCGCTGCAATCGCGCTTTCAAGAGGCGCAGGAGAGGGTGACCGCCATCGAGGCCGAAGGGCAATCGGGCGGCGGCATGGTGCGCGTGACGCTCAACGGCAAGGGGCTGGCGAAGGCCGTGCGCATCGATCCTTCGCTGATCGATCCCAAGGACGCGGGCATGCTGGAAGATCTCATCTTGGCTGCTATGAACGATGCGCGCACCAAGGTCGATGCGCGCATGGCCGAAGAAATGTCGAAGGTGACCGGCGGGTTGCCGTTGCCGCCGGGAATGACGTTTTAGTTTTCGATGGCGGCACCTCTTTCCGGACCCGAAATCGAACGCTTGGTGCAGCTGTTAAGCCGGCTTCCAGGGCTCGGGCCCCGTTCGGCGCGGCGCGCGGCGCTCGTGTTGATCAAGAAAAAAGAAACTTTGCTGCAACCGCTGGCGGCGGCGCTTGAAGAAGCGGGGCGCGTGATCAAGGTGTGCGGCACGTGCGGCAATCTCGATACGTCAGAACCGTGCGGCGTGTGCGCCGATCCGCGGCGTGACGCCTCTCTCATGTGCGTGGTCGAAGATGTGGCGGATCTTTGGGCGCTGGAACGCGCAGCCGTGTTTCGCGGACGCTATCACGTGCTGGGCGGCACGTTGTCGGCGCTGGACGGGCGGGGGCCCGATCAGCTGAACTTCGGCGCGCTCGTGGAACGGGTGAAAGCGGGCGGCGTGCGCGAGGTCGTGCTCGGCCTCAACGCCACGGTCGAGGGACAAACGACAGCGCATTACGTGATGGATTTGATCTCGCCCCTGGGCGTGGCCGTAACGCGCCTCGCTCACGGCGTGCCGGTCGGCGGGGAACTCGACTATCTCGACGAAGGCACGCTGGCGGCGGCGTTTGCCGCGCGTCGGGCGATGTAGGTGGGGTTGTGAAATCCATAACCGCATATTGCTTTCTATTCGCTCTCATTTTCATCGCAACAATGGTCGTGCACGACGTTTTCGTGTTCGCCGACGTGCGTGGCGATATTGATCGAAGGATTGCGAACTTGACCCCAAGTGAGGCTCATCCCAGCCCGTTAGTTCGTGCGGCTTTCAAATTGGACTCACCATCTCTCTACTGGGGTGAAGCGTTTGATATCTATCGTCATGAGTCTGTTTCGCGGGACTGGGCACATTTTGACACCAACAAGATTCTCGCGACGCCGATATGGATGCTTGAGTTGTGGGTTTGGTACGACCGACGGAGCGTAGAGGCGCTTAGCCTCAGGAGCATGTGCTGTGCGTATATTAGCCCGCGCGGAGCCGACGGAATCGCGATGACGGCGTTTGGGCGGGGTTTGAATGATCTGTCGCCGGACGAGTTGGCGTGCGTGGTTAAGCTAACCCAGACAGGCAGCGAGCGACGCGGGTGCTACGCAACCGGCCGGCTGTTTCCGGGAAGGCCCCAGCCGACACCGTCTTGACGATTTCGCGGTCTTGTCTTACCTCCCGGGCATGGCTTTGCGACCTATTCTCATAGCGCCCGATCCGCGGCTGAAAGCGGTGTCCGAGCCCGTTGCCGCGGTGACGGACGAGATTCGCGCGTTGATGGACGACATGCTGGAGACGATGTACGCGGCGCCTGGGATCGGGCTGGCTGCGGTGCAGGTGGGCGTTGCCAAGCGGGTGATCGTTATCGACCTTGGGAAGCGTTCGGCGGCGGCTGACGACGAGATCTCCGACGACGAGGAAGAAGATTTCGAGGACGACGCTGACGACGATGACGACAGCGAGGGTGCCGAGGGCGAGGACAAGAAGGACGAGCCCAACCCTATGTATTTCGTGAACCCCGAGATTGTCTGGGCGTCGGACGATCTGGTCGTTTGCGAGGAAGGCTGCTTATCGGTGCCCGATCTTTATGACGAGGTCGAACGTCCGTCGCAGGTGAAGGTGCGGTTCCTCGACTATCATGGGCAAGTCCAAGAGATCGACGCGAAGGGCATGCTGGCCGTGTGCATCCAGCACGAGATGGATCATCTTGAAGGCACGCTGTTCATCGACCATTTGTCGCGCCTGAAGCGCGAGATGATGCTGCGTAAACTGACCAAGGCGCGCAAGGCGGCCGAGCGCGAAGCTGTCGACTGAGCGGCCGTTCCCCGGCATAACCTCCCCATGACACGATTGCGTCTCGCCTTTTTGGGCACGCCCCAGTTCGCCGTGCCGACGCTCAATGCGTTGGTCGCGGTTGGGCACGATATTGCCGCCGTCTATTCGCAGCCACCGCGGCCACAGGGGCGCGGGCACAAGCTGCAACCGTCGCCGGTGCATCTGGCGGCGCAGGGGCATGGTATTGCCGTGCACGTGCCGGCTTCTTTGAAGGGCGCGGAGGAGCAGGCGGCGTTTCGTGCGCTCAAGCTCGATGCGGCGGTGGTTGTCGCGTATGGGCTGATCCTGCCGAAGGCGGTGCTCGAGGCGCCGCGGCTTGGGTGTTTCAATCTGCACGCTTCGCTGTTGCCGCGTTGGCGCGGGGCGGCACCGATCCATCGCGCGATCATGGCGGGCGATGCCGAGACCGGCGTGATGGTGATGCGCATGGAAGAAGGGCTCGATACGGGGCCGGTGCTTTCGACGTTTCGCACGGCGATCGACGAGGCGACGACCACCGGTGCGCTGCAAGATTTGTTGGCCCACGCAGGCGCTAGGCTGATGGCCGAGACCTTGGGTAAATTGGTGCGCGGTGCGGTGCACGAGGACGCGCAGAGTGGCGAGGGCGTGACCTACGCCCGGAAGATCACGGTCGAGGAGGCGCGCGTCGATTGGTCTAAGCCTGCGCCCGTCGTGTTGCGCCAGATCCATGGCCTTAATCCGGCGCCTGGGGCGTGGACGATGCATGGCGAACAGCGGTTGAAGATTTTGCGCGTGACGGTGGCGGGCGGCGGCGGTGTGGCGGGAACGGTGGTCGGTGCGCCGCTTGTTGTCGCGTGCGGGGACGGCGCGCTGCGGATCGAAGAGCTGCAACGGGCCGGGCGTGGGGCTCAGGACGCGGACGAGTTTGTGCGCGGATTTGCGCTTCCCCCCGGCACGCGGTTCGCCTGATCATGGCGCGGTGGAAACTGACGATCGAATATGACGGGCGGCCGTTTTCGGGTTGGCAGCGGCAGGACAATGGGCCGTCCGTTCAGGCGACCTTGGAGCACGCCATCGCCAAGCTCACCGGCGAGACGATCACGATTGCGGCGGCGGGGCGCACGGACGCCGGTGTGCATGCCTTGGGTCAGGTGGCGCATGCAGACATCGAGAAAGCGTTTTCGCCGGACAAGATGCGCGACGCGCTGAATGCGCACTTGCGCCCACATCCCGTGGCGGTGCTGCAAGCCGAGATCGTGGCCGACGATTTTCACGCACGGTTCGATGCGACGGCGCGCCATTATCGCTTTCTGATCGTCAACCGGCGCAGCCCGTTGACGATCGATGCCGGTAAAGCGTGGTTGGTGCAGGCCGAGCTTGATGCGGGTGCGATGCACGAGGCGGCGCAGTATCTGGTCGGGCATCACGATTTCACGACGTTTCGGGCCGCCGAGTGCCAAGCGAAGTCGCCCATGAAGACGCTCGATGTGCTCAACGTCATGCGTGCGGGCGATGACATCAGCATCGAAGCTTCGGCGCGTTCGTTCTTGCATCATCAGGTGCGTTCGATCACGGGCACGCTAAAGCAGGTTGGGGTAGGGAAGTGGACGCCGGCGGATGTCGGTGCAGCGCTGGCGGCGCGCGACCGTTCCGCGTGCGGGCCGGTGTCGCCGCCGGATGGGCTTTATCTCGTGCGCGTCGATTACGGCGTTAAGTCTACGAGTTCGACTTGAGCGGGTTCTATTCGAGCACCGAGAAACAGACTGCCGACGCGGGCGAAGCGTTCGGGCGCGTCGGTGCCTAGGAATTTTGGCGCGGCCGCAGCAGCGTCGCGGCGTTGGTTGCGTTCGGTCAGAAGTCGTTCGACCTCGATCGCGGTGGTTTCGGCACTGTCGACCAGTACGACGCCGGCGCCGACGGCTCTGGCGATCGGCGCCGCCAAAAGCGGAAAATGCGTGCAGCCTAGGACGAGTGCGTCCGGCGCGTTGCCGCTTGCGAACAGATCTTTGAGATATTGCTCTGAAGCGAGTTCGGGGACGGGTCCGCTGAGCCAGCCTTCTTCCGCCAAGGCCACGAACAATGGGCAGGCGCGCTGGACGATTTGGGCGTCGGGCTTCAAGGCATGAATGGCGCGCACGTAGGCGCCACCACGCACGGTACCTTCGGTGGCAATGACGGCGATCACGCCGCTGCGGCTGGCGGCGACGGCGGCGCGAGCGCCGGGCTCGACGACACCGACGACCGGAATCGGCGCATAGGCTGCCGTCAGAACGGGGAGGGCGACGGCCGAGACCGTGTTGCAGGCGACGACAATCATCTTCGGTTCGAAGCGCATCAGGGCGCGAGCGGCTTGCACGGCGTAGCGCGTCACGGTTTCGGCGCTTTTCGTGCCGTATGGCAGGCGGGCGGTGTCACCCAAATAGACAAGGCGTTCCTGCGGTAGGCGCTTGGCGATTGCGGCCATCACGGTCAGGCCGCCGACACCCGAATCGAATATGGCAATCGGCGCGTCGCTCACGACGCGGCCGGCAACCACAGCGCCGCCGTTCGTTCGACACCGACGATGAAGTAAATCTGCAGCAAGAGATCGAGAATTGTAACGGCACCCGCCGTGCTTATGCCGGCGTCCAACGCGGTTTGGGCGATGTAGAAACGATAGTACAGCGTCAAGCCGAAAACGATGAAGGCGAGATCAAGCGACACGTCCGCGCTCACCAAGCCTATGGCGTAGAGCGCGTAGCCGGGAAGATAGGCCAGGATGATAACGACGCTGCTCCAATTGTGGGCGATGATCAACGCGCCGTAACGGTGCGCGAGACCCAAGAAGCGCAGTACGAAAATCATCGCGATGGGGAAGATCATCCATTGCGCGCACAGGGTGATCGTTGAGAATACCGCATCCGACATCTCGTAACTGCCGGCGACTTGTTCGCCGGCGGCAATCTTTTTGCCGATCAGGACGCTGGTGAGAAGCATGTCGTAAAGGACATTCAAGGGCATCACGATCAAGAGCGCTGCGAAAGAACGGAAAAATCCGTTCGCCGTCAGGTCGAATCCGGCCCATGCATTTTGGTCGCGCAGCGCGAGGCCAAAGGCGGCATTGATCGAACGGCGCGCATAGGAAAAATCGACGTTCATGTCTGGTCCTTGTCGAAATAAGCGTCGAGGATCGCTTCGTAAATGCGCGTCAAAAGTTCCAGATCGTTCACACGCACGCTCTCGTCCGTCTTATGCATGGTCGCGCCCGCAAGTCCGATTTCGGCGACCGGGCAATGAAGGTGGATGAAGCGCGCGTCCGACGTGCCGCCGGTGGTCGAGAAATTCGGACGGGTGCCGGTGATGGTGGCGATCGCTTTGTCGATGAGCGCGGTGAACGCTCCTTCCGTGGTGAGGAAGGGGTGGGCGCCGCGGTTGAACTTGATTTCATGCGACAGGCCGAACGGCTTTAGCGCGGCTTGGCATTCCTGTTCGATCCAGGCTTCGAGCGCTTCGGCCGATTGTTCGGTGTTGAAGCGGATGTTGAACGTCGCGCGGGCGTCGCCGGGAATGACGTTCGCTGCGGGATTGCCGACATCCACCGTCGTGAATTCGAGATTCGACGCCTGGAAGTGTTTTGTGCCGGCGTCGAGCTTGCGTGCCGTCAGGCGCTGCACGATCGCCATCATGCCAGGGAGGGGATTTTTCGCGCGGTCGGGATAACCGACATGGCCTTGCACGCCTTTGATGCGCAGGTACCCGGTCAGACTGCCGCGGCGGCCGATCTTCACCGTGTCGCCGGCGGAGAATTCCGCGGTCGGCTCGCCGACGATGCAATGATCGATGCGCTCGCCGCGTTCTTTCAGCCATTCGAGCACGCGCACCGTTCCGTCGACGGATGGGCCTTCTTCGTCGCCGGTGATGAGCAGGCTGATCGAGCCGCGATTGCCGTGGCGTTCTTGCGCGCGCGCTACGGCGGCGACGAAAGCGGCGATCGCACTTTTCATGTCGGCGGCGCCGCGGCCGAACAGGGTTCCGTTCTCAATCGTCGCGGAAAATGGATCGAAGCGCCAGGTTGAGACATCGCCCGGCGGCACGACATCCGTGTGGCCTGCGAAGCAGAAATTTGGCGCCGCGGTGCCAAACCGCGCGTACAGGTTTTTGATTTTCGGGCCGCCGCTGTCGAAGGTCAGCTCGGTGCAGACGAAGCCGAGGCCGGACAGCGCGCGCGCCAATGTGTCTATGGCGCCGCCATCCTCTGGCGTGACGGAGCGGCAGCGGATCAAGTCTTGGGCGAGGGGCAGCGGGTCGGAGAGCCGAACGCGCTCTTGTGTTTCCATGGCGGGGATTTAGAACGGGGTCTTCAGACAGGTCAATGCGACTACAAAAAGTTTAACAGCGAGGAATCCGATGGCGGGGCGTCTGCATGACAAGGTGGCGGTGATCACGGGTGCGGCATCGGGAATTGGACGCGGGACGGTCGATCTGTTCGTCAAGGAAGGCGCGCGTGTTATCGCGGCCGATGTGCAGGACGACAAGGGGGAGCGGCTCGAAGAAGAGTACGGGAAGGCCTTACGCTACGTACGCTGCGACGTGACGAAAGAGGGCGACATCAAAGCTGCGATCGATTTGGCCGTTGCATCGTTCGGGCGGTTGGACTGCGTGTTCAACAATGCGGGGTCGGGCGGACCGCTGGAGAACGCGGAGACGGTAACGGCCGAGGGCTTCGACAGTGTGATGCATCTGCATGTGCGGGCGGCGATGTTCGGGATGAAATATGCGGTTCCGATCATGCGGGCGCATGGCGGCGGATCGATCATTTCGACGGCGTCGATCGCGGGCTTGCAAAACGGGTTCGGTCCGCTGCTCTATTCGGTGGCGAAGGCCGCCATCGTTCACATGACCACGGTTGCGGCGGCGCAGTTGGGACCGATGAATATTCGCGTGAATTGTATTTGTCCGGGACTAATCGCGACGCCGATCTTCGCCAAGGGTATGGGACTTGCGACCCAGGTGGCCGATCAGACTGTTGCGGCGGTTGCGGAAGCAGCGAAGAATTCGCAGCCCATTCCGCGGGCGGGGTTGCCGCGGGATATTGCCGAAGCCGCGCTCTATCTCGCGTCCGATGCCTCAAGCTTCGTCAACGGTCATGCGCTGGTTGTCGATGGCGGGATCACGGTCGGGCCGACCGGCGACGCGCAGACGCAGGTCTATGCGCCGTTTCTCAAAGCGATGGGGATCGACCCTGGGCTGCTCGAACAAATGTCCGCACCGCCAAAAACTTAAGGATCGTCAGATGATTGTCATCGCCGGAACGGTTCGCATCGACCCCAGTAGGCTCAACGTCGCACGCCTTGAAATGGAAAAGATGTTGGAGGCCTCGCGGCGCGAGGACGGGTGCATCGAGTATTCGTATGCCGTCGATGTGATCGACTCCGGATTGGTGCGCATTTTCGAGGTGTGGCGCGACAAGGCGGCGCTGGATCGGCACTTCCAAGCGCCGCATTTGGCGAGTTGGCGGCTGGCGTGGCCGGCCATCGGCATCTCTGATCGCAAACTTAGCATTTATGATGTCAGCGCGGTGGCACCGCTTTAGCCTGGCGGGCGCGGTTGGCGCGGGGCCGTTTCGAGCGTAGAAACAAGGAGCTCTAAGGCAGCCTCGGCGAACAACCACATATTCTCAGATCTATCGGCGCTGCCGGTGCGCAAGGTCAGCGTTTCCGATTTTGGTCCTGCGATTGCAAGGCAAGTGTGTCCGGCTGGATCGCCGTAAGGATTTCCGGTTGGTCCCGCGGCCCCGGTTTCAGCAAGCCCCCAATCGACGCGATGTTTGGCGCGAACGGTTTCGGCGAGAAACGCCGCATAAGGTTCGCTGCTGGAGCGTAAGCCGCGCACGCCGATGTCGGTGCGCGAGAGGCCCAATAGGCCTTTGAGCGCGCGCCCGGTGTAGATGATGCCGCCACCTGCGTAGTAAATGGACGCTCCGGGTACGGCTAGGAGCGCAGCCGAGATCAAACCGCCAGACGAAGATTCGGCGATGGCGATGCGCTCGCCACGTTCTTTTAGCAGGGCGCCGGCGGCGGCGCCCATTTCTTCGAGGTCGCGCATTCGTGTTCAGTCCTTTAGTCGCGCAGGAGTTCGTTGATCGAGGTTTTCGAGCGCGTGCGTTCGTCGACGGTTTTGACGATCACGCCGCAATAAAGCGATGGCCGGTCGGGCCCTTGGGGAAGTGCTCCGGCGACAACGACGGAAAAAGGCGGGACGCGGCCCAAATGAATTTGGCCGGTCGCACGGTCGACAATCTTTGTCGATTGGCCGAGAAAAACGCCCATGCCGATCACCGCGCCTTCGCCGACGATGACGCCTTCGGCGACTTCGGAGCGGGCGCCGATGAAGCAGTTGTCTTCGATGATGACCGGGTTTGCCTGCAGCGGCTCCAGAACGCCGCCGATGCCGGTGCCGCCGGAAATGTGGCAGTTCTTGCCGATTTGCGCGCATGAGCCGACGGTCGACCAGGTGTCGATCATGGTGGATTCGCCGACATAGGCGCCGACATTGACGAAGCTCGGCATCAAGACCGCATTGCGAGCGATGAAGGCGGAGTGGCGCACGATCGCGCCGGGGACGGCGCGAAACCCAGCGCGCGCAAAATCATCGGCCGACCATTTGGCGAATTTCGACGGTACTTTGTCGTACCACGGCGCTCCGCCGGGACCGCCGGCGATCGCCTCCATCGGGTTCAGGCGGAAGGACAGCAGCACTGCCTTCTTGATCCATTGATGGGTGTGCCAGTCGCCGCCGGTTTTCTCGGCGACGCGAAACTCGCCGCAGTCGAGGCCGGCCAAGACTTCTTCGACCGCTTTACGAACAGGGGCGTGTGTCGCCGTCGAGATCGCGTCGCGCGATTCCCAGGCTTCATCGATTGTCAGCTGCAGTTTGGTCCAACTCATGGAGTGCTCCGAAGGCGAATCGTCGAGAGAAATTGCGCAAGATCCTCGGTCTTGTGATGTACGTGCGCGGCGGTGGGAGAGGGTTCTCCCCAGCTGCGCACTGCCGGGTCGGCGTGGCCGTCGGCACTGCGAACCAAGACCGTGGTCATGCCGAGTGCGTGAGCCGGTTCGAGGTTGCGATCGAGATCTTCGAACATCGCCGCGTGCTTGGGGTCGACCCCATGGGTGACCACGAAACGCTCAAACGTCGCGACATTGGGCTTGGGAACATAGTCCGCGTGCACGATGTCGAAAATATCTTCGACGTGGTCGTGGATGCCGATTTGCGTCAACACGCGACCGGCATGTGCAACGGTACCATTGGTGAAAACGAGCCGGCGTCCGGGAAGACGTTCAAGTGCCGTCGCCAGTTCAGGATTGGGCGGGATCACCGACACGTCGATGTCGTGGACGAAGTCGAGGAATTTCTTCGGCGCGACGTCATGAAGCTTCATCAAACCGGACAGAGTCGTACCGTGTTCGCGGTAATACGTCTTCTGTAAGCGATAGGCTTCGTCGGGGTCGACTTGAAGCAGGTCGCCGATGAACGCACGCATTTTGACGTCGATTTGGGAAAATAGATTGCACGACGGCGAATAAAGCGTGTTGTCGAGATCGAAGACCCAGACGTCGATGGCGGTAAAATCGGGGGGGGCGTGGATGAGGTCGGTCATTTGCGGGCGGAAGATGCGCGATGGGCGCGCGGATCGCAACCCAATGTTAACCACGATGTGCCTCTGCGCTTAAGGCCGCTTAAATTGCCCCTTGCGTATTCTATCCAACGTTCCCGAACGGAACGGATGGGGCTTGAGCCGAAATGCGCAGTGCGCTGCCACTTGCAGTACGTGACCAATGGGATGTCGACACTTGGGCAATTGCACAAGTCGAATCGGCGTCGGCGCCCGCGCTCGTCTCGCGAGGAAACGGCACCCTTGTGGCCGCGAATGCGTTGGCGGACGTACTGATCGATCAATCGACTGCCATCGCTTCGGTGACGGCGCTGGTGCAGGATACCGATCGCACTGGCCGGACGCAGGTTGTGCGTGTGAGGATTCAGGGCAAAGAGGACGGTGCGTCCCTGCGCCGCTTCGACTTGACCTTGATCCCGCTGCCGAGCGGCTTTGTTTACGTCATCGCGCGCGAAGTCACGCTTGAGGCGAACTTGACGGGCGCGCTCGTGGCATCTCGGGAACTGTTTCGCGACCTTGCGCTGTGTGCGACCGATTTTTCTTTCGAGACCGATCATGCGGGCTTCTTCGCTTGGGCGTCGCCCAACGGCGCCCTGGGTTATTCCGCCAGCGAGCTACACGGATCTCATCCACGGGTCCTGTTCGGCGATTGCGACGGGGTCGAGCAATTCTCCACGCGCTGCGAGCTTGAGGATGCCGAGATTTGGTGCAGGACAAAGTCCGGCGAAGAATGCTGCCTGGCGTTGAGGATCGTGCCCTTGGTTGGCGGCGACGGGATTTGGCGCGGTACGCGCGGCGTCGCTCGCGATGTCACAGCGCTGCGGAATCTCGGTCGCACGGTCGAAGAAAGCAAACGGCGCGACGAATTGATCGGCGCCATCGTCGGTGCCGTGCGCGGTCAGATCGAACCGCGGCGGATGATGCTCGCCGCGGTCGAAGCGTTGGCCGCGGCAACGCAATCGGATCATGCGTCCCTGCGACCGGTGTGCCTGGATAGTTTTGCAAGCATAGGAGCGCCGCCTTTGGCCGGCGGACCGGAGCTTCGTGCGACGACGACGTACCAGGGCAAAGCCAACGGTGCGGTCCTGTTGACGCGCGGTGCGGACGGGCAGCCTTTCAGCGAAGCTGAACGTTCGCTGTTGGATGCCGTCGTGCCGCATCTGGGTGTTGCGATCGCGCTCGTCGAGACGTTGACCGCAGGAGGTGCGCTGCCGTGTGTCGATGCGGCGAGCGGGCTACTTAGCAGTAGCGGCTTTTTCAGCGACGCAAGGTCGCTCATGGGAGAGTGGGCACGGGCAGGCCGGGCCTGTGCGCTCATCAGGTTCGAAAATTGCGACTCGGATGTGGACGCGTGTTGCGCCGAGCAGTCGCCGCGCGGCGATTTTTATCGCTCGCTCGGACGTCTTTTGTGCGATCGCACGCAGTCGACGGGGCTTGCCACGCGTTGCGGGCCGGATGCGTTTGCACTTTTGCTTGAGGGTTCGACGCGTGAAGACGCCGTGGCGGCGGCGGAGGACGTTTCTCGCGACGTCGAAGCACTGTGCGCGGTTTTCGGCCTTACGAGGGAACTGCATTACTCGTTCTGCGTCGCGTTCGCGGAAGCGGAATCGGGCGAGACTGCAGAAGAACTCGTCCTGCGCTGCGAAGGCGCGCTCAAGGCGGCAAAATGCGCCGGACATAACTGTATCTCTGCCACGGAGCCTACCAAGAAGGTGATGTCATGCTAAAGCGCCTCATCAGCAAATTCATAGATCAGGCCCCTGGGCCCGGACCGATGACCTATGAGCAAGCCCGGGCCGTCCTTGAGTCGCACGCGCACAAGGCACGCAAATTTCTGGCCGGGCGCAGCGACGTCGAGCCCGAGATTCTCTATTATTTGGCGACTGATGACGCGGTCGAAGTGCGGCGCTTGGTGGCAGCCAATCCCGCGACGCCGCAGCAGGCCAATAAGATCTTGACGGACGACCGCGACGGCGATGTGCGCTGCGAACTTGCCCGCAAGATCGGGCGGTTGGTGCCTGGACTTGATCCGCAGGAAGCATCCCGGGTTCGCGATCTTGCCATCGAAGTGATGGAGCGCTTGGCGCGCGATAGTTTGCCGCGCGTGCGGGCGATCCTTTCGGAAGAGATCAAGTCGTCGGCGAAGGTGCCGGCTCATATCGTGAAGCAACTGGCGCAAGACTTGGAACTGATCGTCTGTGCGCCCGTGCTTGAATACTCGCCGCTGTTGTCCGATCAAGACCTGATCGAGATCATTGCGGGGGCTCGGGTCGAGGGGAGTCTTTCGGCGCTGGCGCAGCGTTCAACGCTCAGCGTGCCCGTCGCGGATGCAGTGGTGGCGTCGCTCGACGTTTCGGCGATCGCCGCCTTGCTTGCCAATCCGAATGCTCAGATTCGCGAGGAAACACTCGATCGCGTGCTCGAAAGTGCGACAGCGATCGAAGCGTGGCATCAGCCTGTGGTGATGCGGGCCGACTTGTCATTGCGGGCGGTGCGGCGTGTCGCTGCTTTTGTCAGCGCGTCGTTGTTAAGTGTGTTGTGCCAACGAAGCGGTCTTGACGATGAGACGGCGGCACATCTCAATAAGCGCGTTCGCGAGCGCCTGGACGAGGGTGCTTTGAATGACGAGGTGAGTGCCGCCGAAGCGAAAGCGCAGGCCGCCGTTAAAGAGGCGGCTGCCAAGGGGACGCTGAACGAAGAGTTCTTGATGGAGGCGGCCGATGCCAACGATCGGCGTTTGGTCGCTTTCGCATTGGCGTCGCTGGCCAACGTTTCGAAGGAAATCGTCGATCGGATTTTGGTCAGCAAGTCGGGTAAAGCGATCACCGCCCTCGTGTGGCGCGCGAAGCTCTCGATGCGCGTGTCCGTCAAAATTCAAGCGGCAATCGTGCATTTGCCGGGACCGAAAATGGTGATGGCGCGCGAAGGGGTGCACTTCCCGCTGTCGGAGGAGGAATTGGCCTGGCATCTCAATTATTTCGGGATTGCCAACTAAACTATTGTTGCGCTGAGTCGTCGCGACGCGGCGCGAATTCGAAGGTGATGCCCGGGCGGCCCAGCGTATCGATCTGGAGGAAGCCCGTTCCTGTGAAGCCTCGTCCTGCGCAATCGGTGGCATCCTCGATCTCAAAAGAGGATTCGCGGGTGCAGAACTGAGCCGCGCCGCCCCAGGTTTGAGCGGCGCCTTCGGTGCGGTCGGCAGACGCGAAGGCATAGATATACTGATCGACCAAGCGGTCTTTGATGACTTTTTCGCATTGTCCGGGTTGAAGGCGCCACCAACCCATACTTCGCTTCTTGCCTTGCGAATCTGTTGCCATCGCCGTCCAAACGATATCTTGCGTGCGGTTGCAGAATGTTAGGCCGGCAGCAGCTTGGGTTTTTGCGGCTTCGGCCAGCAGCCGCGAGTAGAGCGTGGAGGCGTCGGACGTCGCCGGAATGGCTAGTGCCGTGCGGGCTTGGGCCAGCGCTTCACTGACCTTTGGACCCGCAACGCCGTCGGCGGGCCCGTCGAAGCGGCCGAGGTCGAATAGCAAGCGCTGGAGGCCGCCGATGCGGGCTTGCTCCAGTGTTTTGTAGTCGGCCGATTCGCTGAGTGTCGTCGTCCAGGCGGCTTTGCCGTTGGTTTCGATCTTGGCAAAGCCCTGGGCTTCAAACCCGGGGCCGCATTGGTCGCTGCCGTCGCTTGTGGCTTGGAAATTGCCCTTGCCGGTGCACAAGGTTTGCGCGCCGCCCCAGGTGCGGATCGATCCGGTATGGGCGAAGGACGAGCGTGCAAACGTGTAGTAGGCGGGCTGTGTGAGCGCCCCCTTGATAACGACCTTGCATTCTCCGGCGGGAATGATCCACCAGCCGCGGGTGGCCCATAGCCCTCCGTTGCGGATGCCGACCGCAACCGACACAGCGTACGATGTGCGGTTGCAGAACGTGTAGTCGCTGGTGGCGGCCTTGGTCGGGCGCGTTGAACTGGGGTCGGCCGCGACCGGCGAGGCAGAGGCTGCGGCCCCCGGCGCGGAAATGATGCGTGGCTTGTTTGTACGCGCAGGTGTTCTTGGATTTGTGTTCGGCGGATTGAGTTCGCTGCCGGGCGTCATGGGTAAGATGACGGGACGCGACGGTGGCCGGGATGCCGGTTGCGGATCGGTAGCCGGCGAAGGCTGAGCAATGACTGCGACCGTCATGGCGACGAGCGTCATGCCTGCCAGTAGCGAAATTCGCCGCAGCTGTTGTGCCTTCACTGCTTTCCCTTGAACGCTGTTTTTCAGCTTCGGACGATCATGGTGCCCGCGCCATGCTCTGTAAACAGTTCAATAAGCAGGACGTGCTGGATGCGGCCATCGAGGATTACCGCGGCTGTAACACCGCGCTCGATTGCGTCGATGCAGGTCTCAACTTTGGGGATCATGCCGCCGGAAATCGTGCCGTCGGCAATCAGGGCTCGCGCCTCGGTTGTGGTGAGGCGCGCAATCAAGTTGCCGTTGCGGTCCATCACACCCGGCACATCCGTCAGGAGGAGCAGGCGGTCGGCGTTTAGCGCGCCAGCGACGGCGCCCGCCACAGTGTCGGCATTGATGTTGTAGGTTTCGCCATCGCGCCCGACACCGACAGGGGCGATCACGGCGATCATGTCGGCGCGCACGATCGTTTGCAGGACTTCAGTGTTGATCTTTTCCGGTTCGCCGACGTATCCGAGATCGATGTTCTGCATGAGACCCGTTGCCGGATCTTTTTTCGAGCGCAGCAATTTTTTGGCGACGATCAACTGACCATCTTTGCCGGATACGCCCACCGCGCGACCGCCGGCATTGTTGATGGCCGACACGATCTGTTTGTTGATCGTGCCCGTCAGCACCATCTCGACAACTTCGATGGCGGCGTGATCGGTCACGCGCAGACCGTCGATGAAGGACGATTTGATTTCCAAACGCTTCAGCATGGCGCCGATTTGCGGGCCGCCGCCGTGGACGACGATGGGCTCGATGCCGGTTTGGCGCATCAGCACGACGTCTTGCGCGAAATGTTCGGCGACGCCTTCTTCGCCCATCGCGTTGCCACCGTATTTCACCACAACCGTCTTTTGATCGTAGCGCAGGATGTAGGGCAGGGCTTCGGTCAGAACGCGCGCGGTGGCGCGCCACTTGGCAAGCTGGCGCAAGCTTTGGACGCGATCGTCTCTGCCTTGAAAGTTGTTTTCTTCCGAACCGGAACTCATGCGCGCCTTCCGCCAGCGGCGGCCTTATAGCCCTTTTCGGGCGTGCGTGCCACGTGGGCGAGGAGCGCGCGCAGTTCGGGAATGCCTTCGCCTTTTTCGGCGGATGTGGCGACAAATTCAGGATGGCAAGCGGTGTATTGGGTGGCCAGCAGCGTCACGTCGTTAATGGCCTGCTGGCGGTCGGTGACGTTAAGCTTGTCGATCTTGGTGAGCACGATATGGAAAGAGGCCGCGGCCGCGTCGAGAAGCTTCATCATCGCATGGTCGTTTTCCTGAGCGCCGTGACGGGCGTCGATCAGCAAACATACGCGCTTGAGCTGCGAGCGTCCCATCAGGTAGGCCACGATCAGTTCGCGCCAGGCGTAAGAGGTCGACTTCGAGACGCGCGCAAAGCCATAGCCGGGCAAGTCGGCGATCGTCAGTCTGGTTCCCAGATCGAACAGATTGATGTCGCGTGTGCGGCCGGGTGTGTTCGAGACGCGAGCGAGGGTTTTTCTGTTCGTCAGTGCATTGATCAAGCTCGACTTGCCGACGTTCGAGCGCCCGGCAAAGGCGATCTCGGGGAGTTTCGTCGGGGGCAGGTCCGCGAACGCCGCAGCCGGGCGGATAAACTTGCAGTCTTGGCCGAAAAGGACCTGGCCGCGTTTGAGCCACTCCTTTTCGCTTGTCGGGCGTTCGGACATTTTTCTATCCCTCCGACGCCGGAGGGCTGCCGCTCGGCCGGTTCAGTAATTTCGAGGCCCAGGCGGGAAGTTTGAAATTCTTCCCGAGTTCGAGCTCAACGTTCATGCGCCGCATGATGACATATTGCTGTGCCATCGAAAGCACGTTGTTGACCGTCCAATAGATCACGAGACCGGCCGGGAACTGCGCCATCATGTAGGTGAAGACGAGTGGCATCATCGTCATCATCTGCTGCTGCACGGGATCGGTTGCGGGAGGGTTCATTTTCATTTGAACCCACATTGTGATGCCCATCAGTAAGGGCCAGACGCCGATGTGCAGAAACGACGGCACGGCATAGGGCAACAGACCTAAAAGATTGAACAGCGAGGTCGGGTCGGCGGCGGCCAAGTCCTGGATCCAACAGAAAAACGGCGCGTGGCGCATTTCGATCGTGACGAAGAGGACTTTGTAAAGCGAGAAGAAAACCGGGATTTGAACCAAGATCGGCAAACAGCCCATGAG
>JAIOQG010000079.1 GCA_021413465.1 Alphaproteobacteria bacterium
TGATGCCGCTGGCATTCGCCGCCGTCACCGTGCCGCCCTCCTTCAAGAAGGCTGCGCGCAAATCCTTGATCGAGTCATAGGTCACGCCGTCGCGAATATATTCGTCGGTTTCGACGGTCTTCTCGCCCTTGCGTTCCTTGATCACAACCGGAACGATCTCGTCCTTGAATCGTCCAGCCTTGCGCGCGGCTTCGGCCTTGTTCTGCGAGGCGACGGCAAAATGATCCTGCTGCTCGCGAGTGATCTGCCATTCGCGCGCCACGTTCTCGGCCGTGTTGCCCATGTGATAGCCGTTGAACGCATCCCACAAGCCGTCTTTGATCATCGTATCGATGAATTCGAGCCCGCCCATCTTTTGCCCGGCGCGCAAATACGCGGCGTGCGGCGCCATCGACATCGATTCTTGTCCGCCGGCGATCACGATCGAAGAGTCGCCGTTGACGACCGCCTGATAGCCCAGCGCCACCGAACGCAACCCCGACCCGCAAAGCTGATTGACGCCCCAAGCCGGCACCTCCACTGGCACGCCCGCGTTGATCGAAGCGATCCGTGCCGGGTTCTGGCCCTGCGCCGCCGAAAGGATCTGCCCGAGGATTACCTCCGTAACGTCCTTACCCTCAATGTTGGCGCGCTTGAGTACTTCCTTGATCACCGCTTTGCCAAGGTCGTGAGCGGGAACGCTTCCAAACGCTCCATTGAACGAGCCCACGGCCGTGCGTGCAGCTGCAACAATAACGACATCGGTCATGCGAGTAATCTCCTCAAAGATCGAGAAATTTCGTTTCTGTTAACACTGACAATGGCACGCCAGGGGCCTTGGGGCCAAGCCGTTCGGCAGATTTGGGCGCAGATTTGAACGGCCCGTGAACCGAGCCAACCGCATTCATCTTAGCCCCTCGTTTAACGCATCTGCGGTAGGAATACCCCGCAAACTGACGTACTATGTTGCGCAGCAAAGCTCTCACTGCGGTGCAGCATTTCCCCGCGACCGAGGCCGGCATGACGACGCAGAACACAGATCCCATCACGATCAAGAAGTACGCAAACCGCCGCCTCTACAACACGGCCACATCGAGCTACGTGACGCTCGATCATCTCGCCGAGATGGTGAAGCGCGGGCAAGAGTTCAATGTCTACGACGCCAAGACGAGTGAGGACATAACCCGCTCCGTCCTGACGCAAATCATTTTCGAGGAAGAGGGCAAGGGTGGCCAGCAACTGCTGCCCATCCAATTCCTGCGCCAACTGATCAGCTTCTATGGCGACAGCATGCAGTCGCTAGTGCCCGGCTACCTGAATCTCAGCATGGATTCCTTCTCCAAGAACCACGAACGCATCCGAGATCAGGTCACCGGCGCCTTCGGTGGCAAGAACATTTTGAAGGAATTCGAATCGATTTCGCGCCAGAACATGGCGATGTTCGAACGCGCCATGCGCATGTTCACACCCTTTGGCGCATTGATGAACGCCCGCACCGCACCGCGCGAAAACGCTCCGCCCGCAAATGGCACCGAACCGAACGCAAATCCTGCCGACGAAGAGATTGCCGAACTCAAGGCGCAGCTCGACGACATGCGCCGTCAAATCGACGACCTCGCTAATCGCAAATAGATAGCTTTGTCGCGAAAACATCGCATACCAGGCGCTGCAGCCTTGAACTAAAGTACAATTGCCTGCCAGAATTCCGTTCGGAACGTAAACTCGCGCGCCCGCTTACGTTGAGAACCTTAAATGACACGCAGCTTCCGCGCCGTCGGTGCGCTTACCGTCGTAATGCTGAGTATTTGCGCAGCCGCAGCATCGAGCGCCGAGGCCGCAAACCCGACAGACATTGCTCGGGCGAAGAACACCAAGAATATGGGCGAGTGCGTCCGTTGCGATCTGTCGAAGGCGGACCTGAGATACGGCTTCTTTCAACTCGCCGTCATGATTGAAGCCGATCTGTCGGGCGCGAAGTTCGATGGCGCGAATTTGGCAGGCGCCCAACTCAACAACGCAAACATGTCGAACGCATCGTTTGCCTATACGAACTTCTCAGGCGCACAGCTTCAGGGTGCCGACATGCGCAGCTCGAACTTCTCGAATGCGTGGTTGAATTGGGCCTGGCTTGCCGGCGCGAAACTCGATGGTGCCAACTTCACCAACGTGAACCTAAGCGGCGCCCAGTTGCAGGGCGCCGACTTATCGAAAACGATTGGCCTAACTGACCTTCAGTTGGCCACTGCGTGCGGTGATTCAACGACGCGCCTCCCGCCGGGCATCAGCGCGCCCCGTTGCCCCTATTGAAATCTACTTCTTCGGAACCACGCAAAACGCGACGAACTTATTCCCGTCGAGATCTCGGAAATAGCCGATCATTTCGTTCGTCTTTTGGTTCCGTGCCTGCAAAGAAAACCGGGCAGCACGTGTGTCAGGCG
>JAIOQG010000080.1 GCA_021413465.1 Alphaproteobacteria bacterium
CTGTTACACGCTGATGCTCACAGGCGGGTTCGGCGAAGCGACGACGCTCGCTCTGGCCGTCGCTTGCGGCGTCGCGACCATCCTGCTCGGCGTCAATGTCGGCCACGACGGCGCCCACAACGCGGTCTCGCGCCGCGCCTGGGTCAACAAGGCCGCCCTCAACATCAGCTTCACGCTCATCGGCGTCGATCCGCATCTTTGGCAGCTGCGCCATGCCAAGTCGCATCATATCTTCCCCAACGTGAACGGCTGCGACATCGATATCGACAGCAATTTCTTCCTGCGCCTGTCGCCCAACCACCCCCGTCGCCCGCACCAACGCTTTCAGCACGTCTACGCGCCGTTCCTCTACGCGATCGTCGGCTTCCAATCGGCCTTCATCCAAGACTTCCAATATCTATTCAAAAAGGAACTCGCGAATCTCACGAACATCACCCACAAGCCGAGCTTCTATGCCTGGTTCGCGCTGCGCAAAGCGATCTACGCCACGATCATGTTTGCGCTCCCGATGGCGCTGCTGCCGTTCCCTTGGTGGCATGTGGCGCTCGGCGCCCTCATTGCCAACGCGACCGGCTCCTTCGTCTTCGTCGCCATGCTGATCGGCACCCACTTCGCCGACGAAACCGCTTTCCCCGAACCGGATGAGGACGGCGCCTTCGGCCACGATTTTGCCACCCACGCACTCATCACCTCGCTCGATTGGAATCCGCAATCGCAACTGACCCAGTTCGTCGCCGGCGGCGCCAACGCCCACGCCGCGCATCACCTGTTCCCGCATATGTCCCACGCGCACTACGCCGCGGTGTCGCGTCTGGTGGAACAGACGGCGCGCGAATATGGAATCCGCTATAACCGCACGACGTTCTTAGGCCTCGTCGCCTCGCATTTCCGCTTCCTGCACAAAATGGGCACTGGATGACCGACAAGACCAAAACGCGCATCGCGGAGGCATCCGTCGGTCTCTTCGTGCGCAAAGGCGTCGCGCAAACCACGACGAAAGACATCGCCGCCGCCGCCGGCATCGCCGAAGGCACGATCTATCGCCACTTCGAAAGCAAAGAGGCGCTGGTCGAGCATTTGTTCCTGTCGAACTACCTGCCGCTCGCCAAAACCTTAGACGGCATCCAAAAGCGCGCCGCCACCACGATGCGCAAGCTCGAAACCATCGTGCGCTACCTCTACGAAGCCTACGACCACGACCCCACGATCTTCCGCTTCATGCTCATCACCGAACATGGCGCCACCGCCAAGATCCCCGACGGCATTGCAACCCCCGTCAGCGTCATGCGCAAGGTGATCAAGGAAGGCATCAAAACCGGCGCCGTCCGCCGCATCGACCCGCAAATCGCAACCCACCTGGCGCTCGGCCTCATTCTCCAACCCGCCACGGCCCACGTTTATGGCGAGATCACGGGCCCCCTTGCCCCCCGCGCCAACGACGTGGTGGACGCCCTCTCGCGCGTGCTGTCGGCCTGAACCCGGGGTCGCGATCGCCACCGGCGGCAACATGCAACCGTCACAAAGCCACCGTCCCCGAAATAATCCCCGACGGTAACCATTCCCGGGGCTTCAGCCCTCTATTGCTCCGCCTGCGGATCGGTTACAGGTCCGCCCATCGTGGCGTTTGCCGCGGCGTGCCTGCCGATATTGACCGCCTATTTAATGTACCGCGTAAGGAGCGAAATGCTGTTCTACCCGCAAGAGAGGCTGGCCCTATTCATCGATGGCGCCAACCTCTACTCCGCCGCCCGGGCCCTGGGCTTCGACATCGACTATAAAAAGCTGCTGACCGAATTCTCCAAGAAGGGCATCCTGGTCCGCGCTTACTACTACACCGCGCTGCTTGAGGATCGCGAGTTCTCGCCACTGCGTCCGCTCGTCGATTGGCTCGACTATAACGGCTACACCCTCGTCACCAAAAGCGCGCGCGAGTACACCGACGCCGCCGGCCGCCGCAAAGTCAAAGGCAACATGGACATCGAGATCGCCGTCGACATGATGGAGATCGCGCCCTCGGTCGACCACATCGTGCTGTTCTCCGGCGACGGCGACTTCCGCAAACTGGTCGAAGCGGTGCAACGCCGCGGCCGCCGCGTCAGTGTCGTCTCGAGCCTACGCACCCAGCCCGCCATGGTCGCCGACGATCTGCGCCGCCAAGCCGATCACTTCATCGAACTCGTCGAGATCCAACCGCTGATCGCCCGCGAGGGCGTCGCCCCACGCCCCACCACCTACCCGCAAGCCGTCTACGCCCCCCAACCCGTCAGCCTCGACGGCGGCTAGAGATCGGGGGACGGGATGCGCGCCGCAATCGCCGCCGCCCGATTGGCCATGGAAGAGCCGGCGCGCGACTGCCCGCTCTGCCCGCGCCTCGCCGCCTACCGTGCCGCCAACCGCAAGAAAGAACCGGATTGGTTCAACGCGCCGGTACCGAGCTTCGGCCATCGCAACGCGCGCCTGCTTGTCGTGGGCCTCGCCCCCGGCGTCACCGGCGCCAACCGCACCGGCCGCCCTTTCACCGGCGACCACGCGGGCGAACTGCTCTATGGCACGCTGCTTAAGTTCGGTTTCGCCACCGGCAAGTTCGAAGCCCGCATCGACGACGGCCTGAAACTGGTCGACTGCCGCATCTCGAACGCCGTGCGCTGCGTGCCGCCGGAAAACAAACCGACGCCCGAAGAAGCCAAAACCTGCCGCCCCTTTTTGCACGCAACGCTCGCAGGCATGCCGAACCTAAAAGCGATCGTCGCCCTCGGCCGCATCGCCCACGAAGCCACTCTGCGCGCCTTCGAGCAAAAACTTGCGGACCACCCTTTCGCCCACGCCGCCCGCCACACCCTGCCGCGCGCCATCACGCTGTTCGATAGCTTCCACTGCTCGCGCTACAATACGAACACCGGCAGACTAACGGCGCCGATGTTCGAGAGCGTGTTTGCGGACGTGAAAAAATCGCTCGCCTGAGCCTACGGCGCCGGCACCATCGCCTCGCTCACGACCTTGCCGTCCACCGGCACGCCCGGCTGTAAGCCAAGCAGCGACATTGCCGTCGGATGAATGTCGATCATGTCGAGTTGCGCCACTTCCTTGCCCCGCGCGATACCCGCGCCCCAAGCGTAGAAGATGCCGTGCATCTCCGGGATTGCCGGATCGTAACCGTGCGACGCTTTCAACCCGCCCAAATCGCCCGGCACAAATATGTCCGACCAAAACCACGTCATGCCCATCAGATGCGCATACCAAGGCAGGCTGCTCGACGGCGCGATGTAATAGGGCGGCTTCGCGACCAGCATCAAATCGCCCACGCGGCTTCCATGGCCCAAATGCGAATAGGCCGGATGCTGACCCGTGCGATACACAGTGAACGCCTGAGAATACCCGCCGAGCACTTTCTCTACGCGCTCAATGCTTTCGCCCTTGTCGAGATAAAGATAAGCACTGCCGCCATCGCCGGCATCGCGCGCATAAATCCAATGCCGGTTGAGGATGCGTCCGAGATTGACCACGGGATCGACCGCGATCATGCCGTGATCGGTGCCGACAATGAGAGTGGCCTCCCGCTCCGCCGGCAGCGCCTTGATCCCCGCCATCAGCCGCCCCACGATCGCATCCGCCTTGCGCACCTCGGCCTTCACCTGCGGCGAGGTCACGCCGTTGACGTGCGCCTCGTGATCGGGTCCGCGAAAATAAAGCGCGATCAAGCGCGGCCGCTTAGCATCGTTGCTTTTCAAAAGCTCGAGCCCGCGCGCAAGAATCTGTTCGTCGCTCGGTGTTTCCTCCCACGGCACAAAGGGATTGATCACGCTCGCCAGTGCCACCTTCTTCTTCACGTTCCAGCGGTTGGCGAAATTCAGCGCCGCCGCCGTCACGCCCTGGCGCTCGGCCGCCTGCCACATCGGCTCGCACCCTTTCAGCCAATCGGCGTCGCCGTTCTCGTCGTAATCCGCACCGCGATCGGGATCGAAAAACTTGTTCTGAACGACGCCGTGATGCTCCGGCCAACAGCCGGTGGCAAAACTCGTATGATTGGGCAGCGACATCGTCGGATAGACCGGCACCAAATGCCGCGACCACGCCCCCTCTGTCTTGATCAGATCGAAATTCGGCGTCTTCACCCCGTCCACCATCGCCGGCGCAAAACCGTCGAACAGCACGACAATCACGGTGCGCTCGGCGGCCTGCGCCACGCCAATCGCCGCCAGCACGCTCCACAACACCGCCGCCAATCGAACGCTAAGTCTCATGATGTCCCCACTGCCGTCGCCAAAGCTGTTCAACAGCACCCGAATGACACGCCGCACTGCGACTCACAAGAGACGAGCACGCAAACCATGGCCGCGTCCGCTACAAAAAGGCCGTTGTAGCGGACGCGCAGCGCGGAAAGGCAAATGGTATCAAAGCTGTAGCGCCTGCAGATCTCACTTTTCCGGCCCGTACCGCTCTTCCTTCCACGGGTCGCCGTCGTTGTGATAGCCGCGCACCTCCCAGAAGCCCGGCCGGTCGTCGCGGCTGAACTCGATGCGCTTCACCCACTTCGCGCTCTTCCACAAATAGAAGCGCGGAATGATAATCCTCACGGGCCCGCCATGCTGGCGCGTGATCGGATAGCCCTCCCACATATGGGCCACGATCGCATCCTCGGCCGCGAACGCCTCAACCGTCACGTTCGTCGTGTAGCCGTCGAGCGCGTGGAAAACGACGTGCCGCGCCTCGTCCTTCGGCCGCACCAGCGCAATCAGCTCACGCGTCGCGACGCCGCTCCACAAATTGTCGAACCGGCTCCATTTGGTGACACAATGAATATCGGAGACGTTTTCCGTTTGCGGCAACGCCAGAAATTGCTCGTAATTCAATGTCACGGGATTGGCGACCAACCCGTCGACGCTCACGCGCCAATCGGCCTTCGACACGTCGGGCATCAACCCCAAATCGAGCACCGGCCAATTCGTGACTTGTCTCTGCCCCGGCGGCAGCCGATGGACATGCGCCTCATCCGTTTCGCCGGTGATAAGCCGCTTCTCCCGCGCCCACTTCTCCTTGGCCGCGATAAGCTTGGCGTTGATCGCCTCGCCGTCCTTGTCGTCGCTCATGACATCGCCACCATTGCTCTCACCACCCACAGTACTGCCCTTCTCCCCTTGAGGGAGAAGGTGGCTGCCGGAGCAAAGCGGAGGCAGACGGATGAGGGGCGGCCTCGCGCAGACGGCCCCTCATCCGTCTCGCCGTTCGCTAATGCTCGCGCCGATCCACCTTCTCCCTCAAGGGGAGAAGGGCAAGATCCACGAATTCACCCCTTATCCCGCATCAACCGCCCCTTCTCGCGGGCCCAGTCGCGCGCCTTCTCGGTGTCGCGCTTGTCGTGCAGCTTTTTGCCCTTGGCGACGCCGATCTCGACCTTCGCCCGCCCCTTGGCGTTGAAGACGATCTTGAGCGGGATCAACGTCATCCCCTCGCGCTCGATCGCCTGGCTCAATTTCGCGATCTGCTTCTTGTGCAGCAGCAATTTGCGCGGCCGCCGCGGCTCGTGATTGAAGCGGTTGCCTTCGGTGTATTCCGGAATATAGGCGTTGATGAGAAAGATCTCGCCGTCCTTCGACTGCGCATAAGACTCCCCGATCGTCGCGTGCCCGCCGCGCAGCGATTTGATCTCGGTGCCCGTCAGCATGACGCCCGCCTCCACCGTGTCTTCGATGAAGTAGTTGTGCCGCGCCTTGCGGTTGTCCGCCGCGACCTTACCCGCGACGTCCGTGTCTTTTTTCTTGGCCATGATCGTTAGTTCAGCAGCCCGGCCTTCGTCATCGCCGCGCGCACGCGCGCCTTCGACGTTTCGGTCAGGGGGGCGAGCGGCAAGCGGCAGTCTTCCTCGCACAGACCGAGCAGGCTCGCCGCATATTTCACCGGCACCGGGCTCGTCTCGCAGAACAACACGTCGTGCAGCGGCATCAAACGCTCGTGCAACTCGCGCGCGCCGGCGTAATCGCCTTTGAGACATGCGTTTTGAAAATCCGAACACAGAAGCGGCGCAATATTGGACGTCACCGAAATGCAGCCCACCCCGCCATGCGCGTTGAAGCCGAGCGCCGTCGCGTCCTCGCCCGAAATCTGCACGAAGTTGGTGCCGCACGCGGCGCGTTGCTGCGACGCGCGCGCCAGGTTGGCGGTCGCGTCCTTCACGCCCACGATGTTCGAAATCTTAGCCAGCCGCGCCATCGTATCGACCGTCATGTCGACCACCGAGCGGCCGGGTATATTGTAGATCAGGATCGGCAAGCGGGTTGCTTCGGCGATCGCGCGGTAGTGCAAATAAAGCCCTTCCTGGGTGGGCTTGTTGTAATAGGGCGTGACGACGAGTGCTGCGTCCGCCCCCAACTTCTGCGCGAGTTGCGTCAGTTCAATCGCGTGCGAGGTTGAGTTCGACCCCGTGCCCGCAATCACCGGTACGCGCCCACGCGAGGCTTTCACCGCGCAGCCCACAACGGCGGCGAACTCGTCGTCGCTCAAAGTTGGGGATTCTCCGGTGGTCCCGCACGGCACCACGCCATGCGTTCCCTCGGCAATCTGGCGTTCGACGAACGCCTCGAACGCCTTCAAATCCACCCGTCCGCCGCGAAAAGGAGTGATTAAGGCCGTAATTGAGCCGCGAAGGCGCGCGATATCGAGTGTCATGATCTTCGAGTTAAGTGAGCGTTACGTACGAAAATTTACCCGCTTGCGTGCAACTGAACAAGGCAAGTTAACCCGATGGTTCGGCCCATATGTGATATTCGCGGCTTGGCCGCCATGGGGTCAGCGGTTAATGTACTTTAACGCCCTGGGAACGAAGCGAATCTCCGGAAACCGCACACGTGGCACCTAACAGTCTGAGTAGAATACGTCGGTTGAGCGCCGCTTTGGCGTTTTGTGTGTTTGCGGGTTCCACTGCCGTCGCGCAGATGGCGCCGGTCGACGACGATGGCACGCGCCACGTTCGCGCCCATTCGCAGTCCCTTTCCGCCAGCGATCTGTCGCTGTTGGAACGGGCTTTCGATGCCGCCGACCGCAAACAATGGGACGTCGCCCGCGACGTCGCTTCCCGCCTGTCGAGTGCGGCGGCGCGCGATCTCGTTCTATGGCGCGCCTTCACCACCAAAGATAACGGGGCCGCCTACGCCGATATGGAGCGTTTCTTCGTCAGCCATCGCGACTGGCCCAATCAGCGCGGCCTGCAAGCGCGCGTCGAAGAAGCCATGCCCGCCGCCGCCATGCCGCCCGAACAGGTCATCGCCTGGTTCCAGGGCCGCGACCCGGTCTCCGGCGAAGGCATGATCAAGCTCGGCGATGCCTATCTGCGCAAAAGCCAAGACGCCAACGCCCGCAACTGGATCCGCAAAGGCTGGATCGAAGGCAACTTCACGCTTGAACGCATGGGCTCGATCTCGTCGGGCTATCGCGCCCTGCTAACGGCCGAGGACCACAAAGCCCGCGCCGCGCGTCTCGTCTGGGCCAACGAATACGGCCAAGCGAACGCCATGACGAATTGGATCAGCGCCGATATCGCCACGCTGATCTCGGCCCGCATCAAATTGCGCCAAGCCGCGCGCGATGCCGACGCCGCTTACGCCCGCGTGCCATCGAATCTTGAAAACGACGCCGGCCTGTTGTTCGACCGCGCGCATTGGCTGCGCAAACGCGACCGCGACGCCGAAGCGCGCCCGCTTCTTATCCGCGCCTCGCAAACCCTCGAAGGCACGCCGCCCGACGCCGAAGAATGGTGGAACGAACGCAACTATCAGGCCCGCGAAGCCCTCGATGCCGGCAATCCGCAACAGGCCTATCAAATCGCCTCCGCGCACAACATGCGCAAAGACGTGGGCGTGCCGTTCTCCGACGCCGAATTCCTCTCGGGCTGGATCGCCTTGCGCTTCCTGAACAAGCCCGACATCGCCCTCGATCACTTCATGCGGCTGCGCGACGCCGTCACCGCGCCGATCAGCATCGCGCGTGCACATTATTGGGCCGGCCGCTCCGCCGACAAAGCCGGACGCACCTCCGATGCGCAGCGCCAGTTCGAAACCGCCGCCGCCTATCCGATGACCTTCTACGGCCAACTCGCCGCCGCCACCGCCAACCCCAGAGGCTCGCTCTCGCTGCCCGTGTCGCGCACGACCGCGACCGCCACCAAGCAGGCGGTGTTGGACCAAAGCATCATGCAAGCGATGCAGGCGCTCGCCGATGTCGGCGCCGAAGGTCTGATGCGCACCTTCGCGCTTGCCTCGGCCGAAACCTTCAACGACCGCGATCAGTTCGTTGTGTTGACGAATTTCCTGCGCCAACTCAACCAACCGGCCCTGGCGCTGCGCGTGGCCAAGCGCGGCATTCAAAGAAACATGCCGCTCTACGACATCGCCTATCCCACGATCAGCCTGCCGGTCTATCGCGGCAACAACACAGCCCCCGAAAGCGCTTTGATCCTCGGCCTCACGCGCCAGGAAAGCGAATTCGATTCCGACGCACTGTCGAGCGCTGGCGCCCGCGGGCTCATGCAAATGATGCCCGCAACCGCGAAAATCACCGCCCGCCAACACGGCATTCCCTTCGGCGGCAAAGGCGATTTGCTGACGCCCTCGGTCAATCTCCAGCTTGGCATGGCTCACGTTTCGGATTTGTTGTCGAGCTTTGCCGGCTCGTATGTACTGTCGATCGCCAGCTACAATGCCGGCGCCGGCCGCATCAACCAGTGGATCTCGACCTACGGCGACCCGCGCGCCACAAACGCCGATATCGTCGACTGGATCGAGCGCATCCCATTCAGCGAAACGCGCAACTACGTTTTGCGCGTGATGGAAAACACGCAAGTTTATCGCAACATCCTGGCCGGCCGCGACGTGCCGCTGATGATTGCCTCGGACTTGAAGCGCGGCTCCTATACGGCGGTCGCCTCTGCCGAAGCCCAGTTCTCGTCGTCGCCGTCGCCCGCAACGACACCGGCACCGGCTCCCGCTGAGGCTGCGGCGACGCCGCCGGGCACAAGCCCGGTCTTCGCGCCGCCCCCCGCCGAAGCGCAATTCGCTTCGGTCGTTTCCTCGACGCCCGTCCCCGACGATCCGGAACCCGTCGCCACCCCGGCAAAGAAGCCAAATCAAAAGGCGACCGGCAAGAAAAAGCGCAAAGGCGCGTCGGCCACGGCCGCGCGCAGCTTGAAAAAGTGCAAAGGCACCCAGACGAAGAACTGCCGTCGCCGGGGTTAGTGCACCGTCGATTCCGGATCGCGGCCGCCGATCATCATCTGCAGCCGCACGCCCGCGTCGCCCTCGCCGAAACAGCGCGCGAGCGATTTCGGGCTTTGCTCCGCTGCCGCCTCGATGCCTTGCTCGGCTGCGATCTTCAGCAGCTTTTTCGTCTCCACCATCGCGACCGGCGACAGCGAGGCGATATGCTGCGACAGCTGCTGCACCGCCGGAAGAAAATCTTGCATGCTCGTCACGTTCGAAACGAGCCCGAGCATAAACGCACGCTCCGCCGTCACCACGCCTCCCGTCAGCGCCAGCGCCGCCGCCGAACCGACGCCGCTCACCCGCTGCAACCGACCCAGCGCCCCGCCGCCCGCATTCATGCCGACATTGATGCCGGGCAACCCGAAGCGCGCATCCGACCGCGCGAGGCGCACATCCGCATGCAGAGCGAGTTCGAAACCGGCCCCCAGGCACGCCCCCTTGATCGCCGCAATCACCGGGATCTCGAGCGCCGCCATCCGCTCGTAGACGCCGCGCGCGCGCACGCCCACAAGTTCGACCTCGAGCGGCGAATACCCTGCGATTTCCGCGATATCCATGCCGACGGAAAAAGCGTCCTCGCCCGAGCTCGTCAACAACACCGCGCGCAGCTGCCGGTCGCCCGCCGCCTCTTCGAGCGCAAGCGTCAGCTCGTCGCGCAACATGCTGTCGATCGCATTCGACGCGTCCGGCCGGTTGATCGTGAGCGTCAGGACGTTGCCGTCCCGCTCGCTTAAAAGAACACTACCCCGCGCCATGCGCGTCTTCGTTTTGCTGGTCATGGCGCCATTATAGTGGATTTCGGACAAAAAAAGGCGGGACAGTTTTCACCGTCCCGCCCTCCCCATGTACACCCCGCCGTTAAACTCGGCTGTTTGTGTCTCTAATGTGCCGTTTCCGACAGCCAAAGCCGCGCCAGGCGCTGGGCTTCGGCGATTTCGTTGGGCGCCATTTGCTGCGCCAATTCCGCCCGCCACAGGCGCGCTTCGGCAACACCCTTCATGGCGGCAAGATTGAAGTACTTGTGCGCGCGCACCAGATCGAACGCGACGCCCTGACCGGTCGAATAGCAAAGCCCGAGCTGATACAGCGCCTGGGGCTTGGCATTCTTCGCGTCCGTTTCGATGTCCGCGACGACATCCATGTCGATCACCGTCATCGTCGTTATCTCCCAAAATTATCGTCGAATTCGTTTTGAATTCGCTCTCATCGCGAGGGCAACAATGAACAGATCACACTGAACGGTGCGTTAATCGCGACGCCGATTTTGCTTAAGAAAACGGCGCGTTTTTAGGTTAAAGCCGCAAACGCGGAAGCGCCAAAAGCGTTGTAAAATAAGGGAATCGCACGTTAATGCGAGATTCGGGGCCACGTTAACGGCCGAAAAAATCCGCGCGAACTATCGCAAAAAAGCGACCGCGATCACGGCCGCATGCGCGGATTGAAGTTCTTGCGCCGCACTTCGACATTCGACCTCAGATCGACATGCTGCGTCTGGCGCAACTCGCGCCCCACCGCATGTCCCTTTTGCACTGCCGGCCGCGCGGCGATGCGATCGTACCAAGCCTTCAAGTTCGGAAACTCGTCGAGATTCTGTCCCTGCAACTGATGCGACACAACCCAGGCCCAAGACGCGATATCGGCGATCGAATACTTGCCCGCCAGATATTCGCGATCTTCAAGCCGCCGGTTCATGACGCCGTAAAGACGGCGCACTTCGTTCGTAAAGCGGTCGATGGCGTATTTGATCTGCTCGGGCGCGTAGTGACGGAAATGGTTGGCTTGCCCGGCCATCGGCCCGATGCCGCCGACCTGCCAAAATAGCCACTGATCGACATCGACCCGCTCGCGCTCTTTTTCCGGATAGAATTTGGAGGTCTTGCGCCCGAAATATTGCAAGATGGCGCCGGACTCAAAGATCGTAATCGGCTTGTCGCCCGGCCCGTCGGGATCGACGATGGCCGGAACGCGGTTGTTCGGGGAAATCTTAAGGAACCCCGGCTCGAACTGCTCGCCCTTGCCGATATTCACCGGCCGCATGACGTAAGGCAGTTCGCACTCTTCCAACATGATAGAAATCTTCCACCCGTTGGGGGTCGGCCAATAATAAAAATCGATCGGACGCTGGATCGCCTTTGGCTTCAACGCAGACGAATCGGCGGAGACCGCGGCCCCAGTCTTGGAGCTCGCTGCCTTCGCCGATGAATTGGGCTTGGTGGCGGTCTGCGTCCGTACCCGGGTTGTGGATGCGGACGTGACCCCGGCCTTCGCCTTGACCATCTCGGTCTACAAGTAAGCGTAGTTCAAGCTGCTTACTTCTTCTTCGTTTTCTTCGCGGCCTTCGGCTTCGCGGCGGCTTTCGACATCGTCTTCGCTTTCGCGACTGGCTTCTTGGCTTTCTTCTTCGGTGTCACAGGCATGAGAATTAAACTCCTTCGCTACATCCCAAGAGCGCACCCCGCGCCCTCGAACGACTACATATTGAGCGCTTTACGTCGAACGCGCAACACTTTGTGTTGACGCATCCGGGACCCAAGGGCCACGCCCGCATGAATCGTAGATAAAATCAGCGATTCAGAAGATCGTCCGCCTACGGACAAATAAGCGCCGAGTCGCACCTTCGGCCCGGCCGGACGTCCAATTTGCGCGAATCACGCGAATCGCTCCCTCCGCGAGGCTGCCCGATCAACGCCCGCGCGGATGATTTTTTCGCGGGCGAGAAATGCGAAAAAATTACCCATCTCCCCGCGCGCGGAAAATTAGATGCCCAATTTTCTCTTTAAGATTTCATTCACAGCCTGTGGATTGGCCTTGCCGCCGGTGGCTTGCATCACCTGACCGACGAACCAACCGATCATCGTGGGCTTGGCTTTCACCTGCTCGACCTTTTGCGGATTCGCTCCGATCACCTTATCCACAGCCGCTTCGATGGCGCCCGTATCGGTGACTTGGCGCAAGCCGCGCGCCTCCACGATCGCAGCCGGATCGCCGCCTTCGCTCCACGCGATTTCGAAAACGTCCTTCGCGATCTTGCCCGAGATGGTGCCATCGCTGATTAAAGACACGATCGAACTCATCGCCGCCGCCGAAACAGGGCTTTCGCCGATCGACTTGTCCTCTTTGTTCAGGCGCCCGAACAATTCGTTGACGACCCAGTTCGCCGCCAACTTCGCATCGCGCCCGCGCGCCACCTCTTCGAAGAACGCGGCACTCTCGCGCTCGGCGATCAAAACGCCGGCGTCATAGAGGCTCAATCCATAGTCCCGCATGAAGCGGTCCTTCTTGTCGTCCGGCAGCTCCGGCAGCGACGCCTTGATCCGCGCCACGAACGCATCGTCGAATTCGAGCGGCAGCAGGTCGGGGTCCGGGAAATAGCGATAATCGTGCGCCTCTTCCTTCGAGCGCATCGACCGCGTCTCGTTCTTTTTGGAATCGTAGAGCCGCGTTTCCTGGTTGATCGTGCCGCCGCCCTCGATGATGTCGATCTGCCGCCGCGCTTCGTATTCCACCGCCGCCGCCACAAAGCGCATCGAGTTCACGTTCTTAATCTCGCAGCGTGTCCCGAGCTTACCCCCAGGCTTACGCACCGACACGTTCACATCCGCGCGCATGGACCCT
>JAIOQG010000081.1 GCA_021413465.1 Alphaproteobacteria bacterium
TGGCGCGCGGGCAGGATGATCGGCGCGCCGGACATGTTGCCGTTGAGTTTGGCGAAAGCGATGATCGAGCCGGAGAACGTGATCGCACCAATGGCGACGCCCACCGACATTTCGATCAGCGACTGCATATGAATGTTGCCGACTTCGCCGATGCCGATCGCTTGCGGTGCGTAGAGTGCTGCGGCGGCAACGAACACGGCGGCGAGGCCGACGAGGCTGTGAAACGCCGCCACGAGTTGCGGCATTTGGGTCATGGCAATCTGGCGCGCGGTGATGGCGCCAATGGTGCCGCCAATGGCAACGCCGACCAGGATGAGGCCCCACGTCACGACATCGCCGGAGCCGGTGACCGAAAGCGTGGTGGCGACCGCGATCGCCATGCCGATCATGCCGTATTGATTGCCGCGGCGCGCGGATTCGGGGTTCGACAGACCGCGCAGGGCCATGATGAACAAGACGCCCGAGGCGAGGTAGAGCAATGCGGCGATGTTGGCGTTCATGATTGTCTCTGGCTTTCAGGTCTCATTCGGGAGGAGGGTCGAAAACGCCGGCGCGCAACAATCCGACGGCCGCGCCCGCCATCCAGATTGCGATGACGGAAACAATCGTCGCGACCTCGAAGATTTCCTGTCGCACATAAATGACGCAGGCGCAGGCGAGCATCGCGACGCCCTCCCAGAATAGCAACGACACCACCATCAATTTCGCCGACGGCTGGCGCGCGACAATCTGCGAGGCGACGATCTCGGCGACCGCCAAGACGGCGAGACCTGCCGCGATCGCGTCGGTGAAAAAAACGTCTTGCCCGGTCATTCGCGCGCCGCGGTGCCGTCACCTAATGGTGCTCGCCCGCGCCGTCGCCGTGACCGCCGGCCCCGCGCGAGCCGCCGCCAATGTAGCCGCCCATCAGGGTGATCGCGGCGAGGAGCGAAAAGCCCGCTATGTAGAGCATCATCTTGTTGTCGTTGCCTTGGACGATGAGTCCCACGACCGCGATGGCGACCGCCAGACACACCAGGCCCGCCGCGCGCGTCGCGTTGCCGACATTGAGAATCGCCATCAGCAGCGTGACGACGCCGGCGCCGATGAGCAAGTAATAGGTCAGCGCCAGAGGCGTGAGTTCGATTGTCATTTTGCGTTTCCCTATTTCTTTTCTTTTTTGCGATACATCGCCAGCATGCGCTGGGTGACCAGGAAGCCGCCGAAGATGTTGACGCTGGCCAACACGACGGCGATGAAGCCGAACAACTTGGCGATCCAACCACCCTCGCCCGCCGCGGCCATGTCGAAGCCCACCGCCAGCAAGGCGCCGACGATGATCACCGAGGAGATCGCGTTCGTCACCGACATCAGCGGCGTGTGCAGGGCGGGCGTGACGCTCCACACCACGTAATAGCCCACGAAGATCGCGAGCACGAAAATCGACAGGCGGAAAATGAAGGGGTCGATCGCTTCCATGTCGTTCTCCGTCAGGCCTTTACCGCGGCATGCACGACTTCGCCGTCGCGCGTGAGGCAGGTGCCTTTGATGATTTCGTCGTTCCAATCGATCTTCAGCGCCTTGGTCGTTTTGTCGATCAGCGGCGCCAAGAAATTGAACAGGTTGCGCGCGTAGAGCGAGGACGCGTCGGCCGACAGGCGGCCGGCCAGGTTCAGCGTGCCGATGATGGTGACGCCGTTCACTTGGATCGTTTCGCCGGGCTTCGTCAGAGGGCAATTGCCGCCCTGCTCGGCCGCCAGATCGACGATGATCGAGCCCGGCTTCATCGAACGCACCATCTCTTCCGTGACGAGTACGGGGGCGGGGCGGCCGGGGATCAGCGCGGTGGTGATGACGATATCTTGCTTCTTGATCGTGTCGGCGACGAGGACGGCTTGTTTCTTTTTGTAGGCGTCGCTCATTTCCTTGGCGTAGCCGCCGGAGGTTTCGGCTTGCTTGGATTCCTCATCCTCGACCATGACGAAGGTGCCGCCCAGCGATTGGACTTGTTCCTTGGTCGCGGCGCGCACGTCGGTCGCCGAGACGATGGCGCCGAGACGCTTTGCGGTGGCGATCGCCTGAAGGCCGGCAACGCCGACGCCCATGATGAAAACGCGCGCGGGTGCAATGGTGCCGGCGGCGGTCATCATCATCGGGAAGGCGCGGCCGAAGGCGCCGGCCGCGTCGATGACGGCTTTGTAGCCGGCCAGGTTCGATTGCGACGACAGCACGTCCATGGATTGCGCGCGGGTGATGCGCGGCATGAATTCCATCGCGAAAGCGTTGACACCGGCGCTGGCATATTTTCCGGCGGCCGCTTTGTCGGCGTAGGGCGCCAGCACGGCCGCCAGCATGGCGCCGCGTTTCAGCGAGGGCAGTTCTTCGTCCGTGGGGCGCATGACCTTCAAGACGATGTCGGCGCCGAGCGCGTCTGCGGCCGAACCGATGACGGCGCCCGCTTGGGCATAGTCCTGGTCGGCAAAATAAGACGGCGCACCGGCACCGGTTTCGACCACGATGTCGAGACCGAGGCCTTTAAGCCTTTTCACCGTATCGGGGGTGGCGGCTACACGCGTTTCGTTCGCGCGCCGCTCCTTCGGGATTCCGACTTTCATTGAACCTGCGCTGGTTGGAGGCATGCCCTCTGCTCCCGCCCCAGGGCGGCGCGCGTCCGGCAAATGATTCGTATCACGTCAGAAAATAGGCCATCAGGGCCATCAAAATGACGAGGAAGATCAAGCTTACCTTGGTGAGGGTCCAGAACAGCGCGAAGGTCGCTTTGTTCTCGCGGATGTCTTGGCTGCCTCTTTTGTAGGTCTGCGGCGCGCTGGCCATGTGCGGTTACCCCTTGGATTCGCTGGCGGATTTGGATTGGGGCGGACTATAGCAATCGAAACCCGCGCGGCAACCGCCGTTTTTGACGCGGGATTGCAGGTTTGTGGGCCGGCCGGAGTGGAAAGGCCAGCCGATCACACAACGATCCGACGAATGCCATCCTTGAACATCGTCACATTAAAGTTCGCCAGGAACCCCAACCGGCACCCAGAAAGCCTGAGATAAGTCATGAGTTGTGCTTGGTGGATTGGCTGCAGTTGCTCGATCGCTTTGACCTCGACGATCACTTTGGACTCAACGATCAGATCCAGGCGAAAGCCCGCATCGAGCTTGACCGTCTTGTAGACGATGGGCATTGCGATTTGACGACGAACGCCGAGACCGAGGTCCGACAGTTCGTAGCCGAGGCATTCTTCGTAAACCGATTCCAGCAAGCCGGGGCCGAGTGCCTTGTGAACCTGAAAGCCGGCGTCAACGACGGCCTTGGCGATACGGTCCTCTTCCGCCGTCGGGGTATAGGTCAGGGGTCGTCTCCATCGAACTGTGCAGCCGAGAAGTTGTTAGGTTGAAACGCCAAGATCGCCAAGATGCTCAGTCCACCGGTTGCCGCAAGCGCATCTGAAATTCACTGGTTCAATGGGCGCGAAGCGCCTGGGAACCGGTTCGATAGGTTCGGCGTTTGCGGTCGCCATGAGCATCTTGGCGATCTTGGCGTTTCAATCCCTTCTTACACCCGCCGCGTCGGCTTCGAGTGGTTCCAGTCGGCTAGCAGGGCGCGTAGGGCGGCGACGAAGGCTAGCTGTTGGTCGAGCATGACGTGGTGGCGGGCTTGGGGGATTTCGACCACGGGGGCGGCGCGGCCGAGCAGGTTGAACATGTAGTCGCCGACTTCGGCGGGCATGAGGACCGAACTTTCGCCCCTAAACAGTGCGATGCGGCATTTGGTGGCGCGCAGCCGTTCGGCCGTGTCGCCAATCCACGGCTGCTCGGGTGCGAGGCGAAAACGGGCTAGCGCTTCGGCGAGCGTGGGATAGATGCGGTGCGGTCTGATCTCGCGGCGCGGCGGTCCGTGGTGGGCGCGTTCGGGCGGATTGACCGGGGAATCGACGATGACCGTGCCCGCAAGCTTGTCGCCGTGCAAAGCGCCGGTGAGGATCGTAACGAAACCGCCGAAGGAGTGCGCGACGATGACCGGCGGTTCCTCGTGATCGAACATGCCGGCGTGGCGCATGACGGCGAGTTGTTCATCGACGAATTGCTCGATGCGATAGCTTGGCCGCCAAGCGGAATCGCCCATGCCCGAAATATCCATCGCGGCGACATTGTAATCGCGCGCGAGGAACGGTGCGATGTAGCTCCACCAAAAGGCGTGCGCGCCGTTGCCGTGAACGAGCAGCAAGCCCGGCCGCTTGCGATCGCCCCAGCGTAAATAGTGGATGCGAGCATCGCCGGCTTGTGTCCACGCGCTTTCGGCAGGGGTTGCGATCGCCTGCTCGAACCAATCCGGTCCCTTGATCGGTTGGCCGCCGAACGGGGCGAGCGGGCCGCCGCTTGCGATATCGTTTGCCGCCATGATCAGACCTTGCGCTTCGCGGGCCGTGTGCCCAGCGCTTTGAAGATGCCGGTTGCCGTCATGACGGTGCGGTCGCCGCACCAAATGCGGCCGGTGACCGTATAGATGTCGACGTCGCAGCCGGTGACGACGCCGGTGCCTTCGACCCAATCGCCGACCTTCGCCGCGTCGATGAAATCGGTGACCATGCGCACCGTCACCCAATAGCGGTTGGCGTCGAGCGTGATGGCGTGACCCAAGGCCATATCGGCGAAAGCCATTAGCATGCCGCCGTGGCAGTTCTTCATGCCGTTCGTGTGCGCTTCCGTCACGAGGAAGGCGCGGGTGTAGGTTTTGTCGGTGTTGATGCGCTCATAAAGCGGCCCGATCTGGCGGCCGAAGCCTTGGAACCAGTTCATGCGGACGTAGCCGTCGGGAATTTCGGGCGCGAGTTCTTCGAGGAGGTCGTCGGTCATGCGGTCTCTTATACCGGAAGCGGGACGCCCGCGTCCTTGAATGCGGCCTTCTGACGCTTGGCAACGGTTGCGAGCGTGAAGCTCTCGATTTCTTCGTTGAAGAGCTTGTGGAAGTTAAGCTCGGCTTGCAGATGCAGGAATACGGCGCCGAGGCCGATGGCAGCGCGATCCATAAAGACGAATTCGCGCGGCGGTTTGACGGGGCCCAATTGGCTGAGGCGTTTGTGAACTTCGAACGCTTCTTTTCGTCCGTAAGCGGATGGTTCGACACCGTTGGCGACACTGCGAACGCGATTTTCGAGCATCGGCGCGTAGATGAAGCGGGCCCAGATGTTGAGCGTTTCGATGATTTCTTTTTTGAGGCCTTTGAAGCCCCATGTTTCGTAGGCGTGGACGGCGAGTTCGGGCTTGCCCTGCTCCATCGCGTGATAGAGATCGATCACGCCGCCGACGAATTTCGGATCGAAAGTTCTGACGCAACCATAGTCGAGCAGATTGAGGCCGAGATCTTCACGGATGGCATAGTTGCCGAGATGCGGATCGCCGTGGATGGCGCCGAAATGGCTGAAGGGATGCCACCAGGCGCGGAAGAGCGAGGTTGCGATACGATTGCGATCGGCGAGCGGGTGTTTGACGAATTCGAGAATGGGGCTGCCGGTTTCCCACGACATCGTCAGCAAGCGGCCGGTCGATAACTCGTCGATCACGTCGGGGACGCGGATCGTTGGATGTTCCTTGAGCATCACGCGGTAAAGACGCATGTGCGCGGCTTCGCGGCGATAGTCGAGCTCTTCGCGCAGCCTCGCGCCGATTTCTTCGGCCATTTCGGACGGATCGATGGCGCGGTCCATACGGCGGTAGAGGGCGAACATCAACTTCAACTGCGAAAGATCGGCTTCGACCGCCGACGCCATATCGGGATATTGGAGTTTGCAGGCGAGCGCGCGGCCACGCTTGTCGAAGGCGCGGTGCACTTGACCCAGCGAGGCGGCGGCGGCGGCTTCGTGTTCGAATGACTTGAACTTTTTTTCCCAATCGGGGCCAAGTTCGGCACTCATGCGGCGGCGCACGAAGGGCCAGCCCATGGGCGGCGCTTGCGTTTGCAACGTGGAGAGTTCGACCGCGAAATCGGCAGGCAGCGCTTCCGGCACCGAGGCCAGCATCTGCACGACCTTCATCAGCGGGCCTTTGAGATTGCCGAAGGCGCCGCGCAGTTCGATCGCTTCGGCTTTCGGGTCGCGCTCCATGCCGAGCATGCGCTTGCCGGCCATCTTGGCGGCGGCGCCTCCCATCGCGGTGGTGACGTCGGCGTAACGCTTCAGCCGGCGCGAGAGGCTGTTCTTTTCGCCGCTGCCCGGCTTGTCGTTCGCCGTCATTTGAGGCCCGCGATTTCGGTCTCAAGCTCGCGGATGAGGCCTGAGATCATCTCAAGGCCTTTGTTCCAGAAGGCGCCGTCGGAGGGATCGAGGCCGAAGGGCGCCAGCGCTTCGCGGTAATGTTTGGTGCCGCCGGCCGCGAGCAGATCGAGGTAGCGCTCGGCGAAACCCGCCGGCGATTTTTCGTAAACCGCGTAAAGCGAGTTCACCAGGCAATCACCGAAGGCATAGGCGTAAACGTAGAACGGCGAATGGATGAAGTGCGAGATGTAGCACCAGTACGCTTCGTAACCGTCGGCGAAATGAAATGCAGGCCCGAGGCTTTCGGTTTGGACTTCGAGCCAGATGCGGCCCAGATCGTCGGCCGTCAGCTCGCCTTCGCGGCGTGCGGCATGGACGCGGCGTTCGAAGGTGTAGAACGCGATTTGGCGCACCACCGTGTTGAGCATGTCTTCGACCTTGGCCGCCAACATCGCGGCGCGGGCGCGTGGTTCGTGCTCGGCTTTCAGCAATGCGCGGAAGGTCAGCATTTCGCCGAAGACACTTGCGGTTTCCGCGAGCGTCAGCGGCGTGTTGCTGAGGATGGGACCGTGATGGGCGGCCAAGACTTGATGCACGCCGTGGCCTAGTTCGTGGGCGAGCGTCATCACGTCGCGCGTTTTGCCTTGATAGCTCATCATGATGAAAGGATGAGCGCTGGGTACCGTGGGGTGAGAGAACGCGCCGCCGGTTTTTCCCGGACGCGGCTTGGCGTCGATCCAACTTTTCGCGAAGAAACCTTCGGCGATTTCCGCCAGGCGCGGGTTGAAGGTGCCGTACGCATCGAGCACGAGCGCTTTGGCGTGCGGCCAATCGATCTTTTTGTCGTCGGCGAAGGGCATGGGCGCGTTGCGATCCCAATACTCCAAGCGATCGAGTTTCAGGAGTTTAGCCTTCAGCGTGTAGTAGGCGTGGGAGAGTTTCGGATAGGCGGCGCGCACGGATGAAGCAAGCGCCTCCACCACTTCAGGTTCGACGCGGTTGCCGAGGTGGCGCGATGTGGTGGCGTCGGGATATTTGCGCCAGCCGTCTTCGATTTCCTTGTCTTTGGCCAGCGTGTTCGTGATGTGCGCGAAGAGGCGGAGGTTTTCCTTGAAGGTTTTCGTCAGGGCCGCCGCCGCGTCACGGCGGAGATCGCGCTCAGGTTCCGAAAGCAAGTGCAGCGCTTCTTCGCCCGTCAGTTGCTTGCCGCGCACATCGTAGCGCAGCGCCGTCAGTGTTTCGTCGTAAAGGCGGATCCAGGCGCCGTTCGCGGTTTGCGCGCGTTCGAGGAAGGCGCGTTCCAGCTCATCGTCGAGTTGATAGGGTTTGAAGGCGAGGAGCTGATCGAACCAAGGTTTGTAGCGTCCGAGGCGCGGTTCGCCGAGCGCTTGCTTCAGCTTGTCGTCAGGGATGCGGTTGAGTTCGAGTTCGAAGAACAGAAGGTCCGAGCCGATCTTGGTCAGCCAATCGCCGTTGTCGCCGTAGAGTTTGCCGATCTCGGCATCACTGGCATCGGCGGCGAAAGCCAGGCCCACATAGCTTGAGATCTTGCCGAGGCGATCTTGCAGGGCGTCGTAGCGTTCGACGGCGGAAGCCAAGTCTTTCGGCGACAGCGTCCCGACCTTGCCTTTGAGCGTGTCGCGGAAGGCGTGTGTTTCGGTTTCGGCTTCGGTTTTGGCGCGGTGGAATTCGGGCGATTTGTGACCGGGGAACAGGTCGGTCAGACGCCATTCGGGCAGGGCTTCGTTTTCTTTCGCAACGGTTTGCGGGAGCGACATCGGGGTGCGCGATCTTTCTTGAGGGTGCTGCCGGGAGATATGGCAGAGGCCCCCCGCCGCTTCAACGCGGCGCAGCGCACGCTAATGTGGCTTCGTCGAGGCTTTTGCGGAGGGCGGAGGTGTCGTCGCCGCGTTCGGTTTGATTTTCGAACGCGTCGCGGCGAGCTTCGGCCTTGGCACAGTCGCAGCGGTTTTCGCGCGTGGCGGGTTCAGGACCGCCGAGGGCGGCGCGGCCTTTGTCGGCCAAACGGATCGCCTCGCTCCAGTCGCGGCCGTTGCGGACTTCGAAGCGGGCCAGGGCTTGGTATTCGCGGGCGAGGCACGCGCGCCAAGTGTCGCCGGTGATGGATTTGCGCAAGAATGGGGTGACTTCGAAGCTGCCGGGGAGGCTTGCGCACGCCGCGAGCGTAAGGGCGAAACCTAGAAAACAGCAGCGGCGCACAAAGTCCCGAGGACCCTGTACGCCGCGCTTCACCCCCTCGATGAGCTTTCCGGTGCCCCCTTGCGCTCGCTTACTAAGCAGAGCAACCCCCGCGAGCCGGACATCAGAATGCGAGTTAAAATTCTCAAAATCCCCCGCCACTTGCAAGACGTTGTGCTCCCAAAGCTTCATAAAGCTGTCCTACTGTAGCGCCGGGACCACATAACGGAGCGATCCGGCGCGGAATCCCGCAAAAATACGCCCCAAGCTGAGACAGTTTAAACCGCACCTTTACTGCACCCAAGCCATCCTTCGCCCCTGTCCCCGCGAGAGGGACCTCAAAAAATCGAGGGTATGATGGCGCACACGACTTTGATTGTTGACGACGATCCAACCCAGCGCCGTTTGCTGCAAGCTCAGGCCGAGAAGTGCGGTTTTACGACCTTGTTGGCGGCGTCGGGGCAGGAAGCGCTCGATATTCTGGCTGGGCCCAAAGGCGCCGACATTAGTTTGGTTCTGCTCGACCTCGTGATGACGGGCATTGGCGGCATGGAAGTTTTGGCCCAGATGCGGCCGACCCATCCGACGTTGCCGGTGATCGTCTTGACCGCTCAGGGGGGCGTCGATACCGCCGTCGCCGCGATGCGGGCCGGGGCCGACGATTTTCTGGTCAAGCCGGCGAGCCCGGAGCGTATTCAGGTTTCGATGCAGAACGCGCTGAAGATCAAAGCGTTGTCGGGCGAGATCCATCGTTTAAAGAAAGTGCAGGACGGCCGTTTGACGTTCGGCGATCTGATTGCCGAGAGCGCGTCGATGCGCGACGTCATCCGCATGGCGGAGCGGGCGGCGCAATCGAACATTCCCATTCTGATCGAAGGCGAAAGCGGCGTCGGCAAGGAAGTCGTCGCGCGCGCCATTCAAGGCGCCTCGGACCGCGCGGGCAAACCGTTCGTCGCGGTCAATTGCGGCGCCATTCCCGACACGCTGATCGAGAGCATTTTGTTCGGCCACGAGAAAGGCGCCTTCACGGGCGCGGTCGATAAGCATGCCGGCAAGTTCCAAGAGGCGAGCGGGGGCACGCTGTTCCTCGACGAAATCGGCGAGCTGCGGCTGGATATGCAAGTCAAGCTGTTGCGCGCCATTCAAGAGGGCGAGGTCGATCCGGTCGGCGCAAAGCGGCCGGTGAAAGTCGACATTCGCTTGGTCTCGGCGACCAACCGAAATCTTTTGCAGCAAGTGACCGAAGGCAAGTTCCGCGAGGACTTGTTCTATCGCTTGAACGTATTTCCCATCGTGCTGCCGCCGTTGCGCGAGCGGCGCGAGGATATTCCTGGCCTTGTGACGCATTTCATCCGCCGCTTTGCGGTGGAAGAGAACAAGAAGCTCGTCGGCATCGAGCCCGGTGCGCTCGACATGCTGGTGAATTACGCTTGGCCGGGCAACATTCGCCAACTTGAGAACACCGTGTTTCGCGCCGTCGTTTTGTGCGACAGCGCCTGCCTGCATGTGAGCGATTTCCCGCAAGTGGCGAGCCAGCTTGGCATCGCCGTGCCAGCGTCGCGTCACGAGGCCCCGAGCGAGAGCCCCGCGCGGTACGTTTCGATCGCGCCGGCGCATGTGCCGGGTATCGAGCCGGGGCCTGCGAGCGACCAGCGCAGCAGCGACGGCTTCAATGTGATGGGCCTCGACGGGCATTTGCGTAAGCTCGAAGAGATCGAGCACGAACTCATTCGTTTTGCGATCGAGAAATACGAAGGCCACATGTCGGAAGTGGCGCGGCGGCTTGGGATCGGGCGCTCGACGCTTTATCGCAAATTGCGCGAGATGGGCCTGGACGACGAGCGGGCGGCGTAGGGCCAGCGCGACTGATCTGAATCGCGCTGTGTCCGTATCAACCTGTGCGTCGTGTGCCGACGTTCAGGGGGATATGATGTCGCGATTCAATTCATGGCCAGTGTGCATTTTCGTAGTGGCTTTCAGTTTGACCGGAACAGCCTTGGCCGATCCTGCGACCATTGCGCCCGTTCCGGCCGACCCACTCTTGGGGCAGTGGCGGGTCGATTTGACGGCGTCGCCGGCGGAGGGCAAGGCGGGGCGCTATTACACCGACATGGCGATTACTTCCGTCGAAGGCAATCGTATCGCGGGGACATTTTACGGCAGCGCGATGGAAAAGGGGCGCATCAATCGCAGCTGGGGCAGCGTGCGATTTGCGTTCATCACGCATGACGGCGGCGGCGGGACCTATCATCATTCGGGCGAGTTCGTCGACGGACGGTTGATCCGCGGCCTAAGCCACGCTATCGATCGCGACTTCCTGTCGGTGTGGACGGCGCAACCGGGGACGATCGAGAAACCAGCTTACTGATACGAACGTCGCCTGCGCCTGCGCGCGAGTTGTTTCGATTGAACCTTCGTGCGAGAAGAACAGTGGCGCCCTAGCCAAAATGGGGCGTCGAGATGGCTAAATTACAGGCTGCGAGCGAACACGATTTGTCCGCTGCCGGGTTGGCGAGCAAGGTGCCGGCCATCACGCTGATGTTCTGGCTGATCAAGATCGTGGCGACGACGTTGGGCGAGACGGGCGGCGATGCGGTTTCGATGTCGCTCGATCTGGGGTACGCGGTCGCGAGCGTTATTTTCATCGGCATCTTTTTCTTGACGGTTGCGGTGCAACTTTCGGTCAAGGCGTTTCATCCGTTTCTCTATTGGGGCGTCATCGTCGCGACCACGACGGCGGGGACGACGATGGCGGATTATGCGACGCGCTCGCTCGGCATCGGCTACACCGGCGGGTCGGCGATGCTGTTTGCGCTGTTGTTGGCGTCGTTGGCGGTTTGGTATTTGGCGGCGGGCTCGGTTTCGGTCGAACGCATCGTGTCGCGCAAGGTCGAGACGTTTTATTGGATCACGATTTTGTTCTCGCAAACGCTTGGCACGGCGTTGGGCGATTGGGTGGCGGACACGAACGACGTCGGTTACGAGGGCGGCGCGATCTTGTTCGGCGCCATGTTGGCGATCATTGCAGCGGCTTATTATCTGACGAACGCGTCGCGCACGTTGTTGTTCTGGAGCGCCTTTATTCTGACGCGGCCATTGGGCGCGACGTTGGGCGATTTGCTCGACAAGCCGATCGATCACGGCGGGTTGGCGTTGGATCGCTTCGCCGCCTCGGCCGTGCTGGCGATCGCCATCATCGTGCTCGTCGCGCTGGCGGGGCGCGGCTCGGAGCGGACGGCGGCGAAGGCGGCCGTCTAATTCGCCATCCCGAGCGCGGAGAGATAGAGGTCCAGCAGCGCGTCGATTTCTTCGCGTTCGGCGGAATCCATTTTGCGGATGCTGACGACTTTGCGGATGATCTTGGTGTCGAAGCCGTTGCCCTTGGCTTCGGCGTAGACTTCCTTGATGTCGCCGGACAGCGCCGCTTTTTCTTCTTCGAGACGCTCGATGCGCTCGACGATCGATTTTAGTTGATCCTTGGCAAAATTGGCCTTGGCCATGGCGACGAACCCGGTTCTAGAGAGGTGGAAAATGTCGGAAAGGGCGCGGACGTTAACGCCCCCCTCTCTCGCGATCAACGGCGATTAGCGATGATTCTTGTGGGCTTTTTCGAAAGCCGCCTTTTGTTCGGGCGATGCGTCTTTTTGATAGCGCGCCTTCCATTCGGCTTGCGGCATGCCGTAAATGCGGGCGCGGGCGTCGTCTTTCGTTACGTCGTGGCCGCGTTCGGCGGCGGCGTCCTTGAACCAATCGCCGAGGCAATTGCGGCAGAAACCGGCGAGATTCATCAGATCGATGTTTTGAACGTCGGTGCGCGCCTGCAGATGCGCGACGAGGCGGCGGAAGGCGGCGGCTTCGATTTCGGTGCGTGTGGTTTCGTTCATGGGGGCGTCCTTGGTTGGCGATGAATTTAGGTGCGCCAGCGCTTTGTGCAATACGGGAACGAGACGGTCTGCCCATTTGCGCGCGCCCGCGCCGTCGCCAATCAAGTCCTGGCGGATTTCGATCAACACATGGACAAAGCCATGAGCGAGCGCGTGCTGCGACATGCAATCGTTTTCGAGTTCGCCGGCGTAAGGCTGATTGTCGCCGACGGTGAGATCGCTTTCCTGGCGCAAGGCCGCCATCAAAGGCAGTGCGAGGCGGCCGTCCTTGTGGTCCCACAAAACGCCGATGTGCCAGGGGCGTTTCGCGCCGCGCCATTCGGGCGTGAAGCTGTGAATGGAGACGAGGACGGGCGTGATGCTTGCCGTGCGGGCGCGCGCGATCTGAGCCTCGATCGCGTCGTGGTAGGGTTTGTAATAGCGCGCGATGCGGGTGGCGATTTCGTCGAAGCCGGCTTTGGCGTTGCCGGGGATGATGGCGCCGTCGGAGAGTTTCATCACGAGCGTCGGATCGTCGGCGCCGCGGTTGAGATCGATCAGCAGCCGGGAATAAGTGGCGAGTACGGCCGGCGCGGCGAACGCCGAGGCCATGGCGCGCGTGACGTCTGCGGCGCCGATGTCGTAGGCGATGTGACGCTTGAAGGCGTCGGGGCCTAGGCCCAGCGTACCGTATTCCGGCGGCAGGGCGTTCGAGGCGTGATCGCAGACGAAGATCAAATGCGGCGCGGCCTGACTGTTGACGATCTCGAAGGGCATGAGTTCGTTTGCGCTCATTGAAGCGAAACCTGTGCGGTGGCGTCGAACATAGGCGAAGTCGCGCGGCTATGGCATAGAAAGGTCGTCGCAGCGTTCGGGAGAGCCGTGTGGACGCGCCTGCTATCCTTCGCCGTTTGTTCGATGCTGCGGTGGCTTCGTGTCATCCGGCGCGCGTGGTGCCAGGCGCCCTGCCCGCGCGGCCGTGCGGACGTGTGATTGTCGTGGGCGCGGGGAAGGCTTCGGCGGCGATGGCGGCTGCGGTCGAGGCGGCTTGGGGGCCGCCGCTTTCCGGGCTTGTGGTGACACGATACGGGCACGGCGCGGCGACGCAGCACATTGAGGTCATCGAAGCGGGGCATCCGTTGCCCGACAGTGCGGGGGCGGATGCGGCGCGGCGCGCGCTGGCGCTTGTTTCGGGGCTGACGGCAGACGATTTCGTGTTGGTGCTTTTGTCGGGTGGCGGTTCGGCGTTGTGGAGCGCACCGCCGCCACCTTTGACGCTATCGGAGAAGCAGGCGTTGACGCGCGCTTTGGTGCTTTCGGGCGCTTCGATCCAAGAGATCAATTGCGTGCGCAAACATCTGTCGGCAATCAAGGGCGGGCGGCTGGCCGCGGCGGCGTATCCGGCGCGGGTGTTGGCGCTGGCGATTTCGGATGTGGCGGGCGACGATGCGTCGGTGATCGCGTCGGGTCCATGCGTGGGCGATGCGACGACGCAGAGCGACGCGCGCGCGATTTTGGCGACGTATGCGATCGACGTGCCGGCGCACGCGGCACAAATTCTGAATACGCCTGCATTCGACTCCGTAAAGCCCGGCGATGCGCGGCTCAAGTCGACGACGTGCCACGTTGTAGCGCGGGCGGCGGATGCGCTGGCGGCGGCGGCCGATGCGGCGCAGGCGCTTGGCATCGACACCAAGTTTATCGGTGTGAATGTCGAAGGCGACGCGCGGCAGGTGGCGCGGGCGCAGGCGGAGATCGCTTTGCACATGAAGCAGGGCACACGGCCGCTCGTTCTGCTGTCGGGCGGCGAATTGACGCTGCAGATCACGGGACAAGGCAAAGGCGGGCCCAATCGCGAGTATCTTTTGGCGTTGGCGCAAGCGCTGGAAGGGGCGGATCACATAACGGCGTTTGCCGCCGATACGGACGGCATCGACGGCAACGACGATACGGCGGGTGCGTGGATCGTGCCCGGAACGCTGGCACGGGCCCGTGCCTTGGGGCTCGATCCGCGGGCGTTTGCCGCCAACAACGACGCCGGCGGATTTTTCAGGGCCTTGGGGCAAGAAGTTGTGACCGGCCCCACACTGACGAACGTCAATGATTTTCGGGCCATTTTGATCGGGGCCGAGGTTTGACGGGGCGGTTGTGCGCAGACAAGACTCCCTCCTTGCTCAGTGATTCACCGGCTTTATCAAAGATCATGATTCGTGCGCGCGTTTTGCTGTTGATCGCGGTCTTGCCGTTCGTTGCGGCGGTGCCCGTGCAGGCGAAATTTCGTCTGTGCAACAAAACCGATCATGCGCTTATAGCCGCGATCGGGTATCATAACGGGCGGGTATGGAAGAGCGAGGGGTGGTGGAAGGTCGAGCCGCGCGGGTGTACGGATATTTTGCGCGGCGCGCTCAATGCCAGGTACTATTATCTCCGCGGCGTGCATGTGGGTGTCGATGGGGCGTGGGACGGCAATCGCTTTTTTTGCGTCGCGGCCGACAATTTTACGATCAAGGGCCGGGAACATTGTAGCAAACGCGGATACGCCCAGGCGGGGTTCTTCGAAATCGATACGCACGACATGTCGACCTGGGTTCAAAATCTCTCCGACTAGTTTTCACCACAACATGAAGTGAGCCATGCGCAGACGCCGCAATGTGAAGATCGTCGCGACCTTGGGTCCGGCTTCGCGCGACCCCGCGATGATCAAGCGCCTGTTCGAAGCGGGCGCGGACGTATTTCGCATCAATATGAGCCATACGGACCACGCGACCCTGGCGAGTTATGTCGCCAACATCCGCGCGCTTGAGGCGGAGATCGACCGGCCGATCGGCATTCTTGCGGACCTGCAGGGGCCGAAGTTGCGCATCGGCGCGATGGCGGGCGGCGGCGTCGATCTCGAAACCGGGTCGAGCGTGCGCATCGATTTGGATCCGGCGCCGGGCGACGCCCATCATTTGTTTCTGCCGCATCGCGAAGTGTTCGCCGTTCTGAAAGAAGGCGGGCAGTTGCTGATCGACGACGGGCGACTGCGGCTGCGTATCGAGAAGGCGTCCAGTGACAGCGTGATGGCGCGCGTCGAAGTGGGCGGACGGCTGACCGATCGCAAGGGTGTCAACGTTCCCGATGCGCTGCTGCCGATTGCGGCGCTGTCGGCGAAGGACCGTGCCGATCTCGACCGGGCGCTCGAATGCGGTGTCGATTGGATTGCCTTATCGTTCGTGCAACGGCCGGAAGACGTGGCCGAAGCGCGCAAAATCGTGGCGGGCCGCGCCGGCGTGTTGTCGAAAATCGAGAAGCCGGCGGCGCTCGACCGGCTCGACGAGATCATCGAATTGTCCGACGCCGTGATGGTGGCGCGCGGCGATTTGGGGGTCGAGCTTCCGATCGAGCAAGTGCCGGTGCGGCAAAAGCAAATCACGCGGGCGGCGCGGGCGGCCGGCAAGCCTGTTGTGGTCGCGACGCAGATGCTCGAATCCATGATCACAAGCCCGATGCCGACGCGCGCGGAAGTTTCCGACGTAGCGACGGCCGTGTTCGACGGCGCGGATGCGGTGATGTTGTCGGCGGAATCGGCGTCTGGAAAGTACCCCGTCGAAGCGGTCGAGATGATGGACCGCGTGGCGCGCTCGATCGAAGGCGATGCGCAGTATCGCATGGTGATGGACGCCCAACGCGCCGCGCCCGAGGCGACGACCGCCGACGCGATCACCGCGGCCTCGGCGCAGGTGGCGCAGACTCTGAAGGCAGCCGCGATCGTGTGCTGGACCAGTTCCGGCTCGACGGCCTTGCGCGCGGCGCGCGAGCGGCCAAGTTCGCCGATCATCGTATTGACGCCTGTGGCATCGACCGGGCGTCGGCTTGCCATCGCCTGGGGCTTGCATTGCGTCGTCACGGAAGACGCGCATGACTTCGAAGACATGGTCGAGCGCGCGTGCCAATTCGCATTCCGCGAAGGGTTTGCGTCCGTCAACCAGCGCATTGTGGTGACGGCCGGCGTGCCGTTGCGCACACCGGGCGCGACGAATTTGTTGCGCGTGGCGTTTGTGGGCAAGAAGGCGGGTAGTTTCGTCGGCTAAGACTAGATCGGCGTTTTGCGCTCGACCTCGAACGTCAGCTGACCGGCGCGGCGGGCAATGGCTTCCATCATCGGATTGATCGCGACGGCTTTGCGATAGGCCGCGAGTGCCGCGGGTTTGTCGCCGGCGGCTTCGGCCAAGCGGCCGGCGATCGCGAGCGCTCTAAAGTGCCGCGGTTCGAGTTCGAGCGCCGTCGAAAGATCGCTTGCGGCTTCTTGCTGGCTGTCCATCAACAAAAGGAGTTCGGCGCGGCGATACCAAACTTCGGCATATTCCGGCCGCATCTCGACAACGGCATCGAGAAGTTTTTTGGCGATGGTAAGATCCTGGGCCTCGACGGCGGACTGGGCGCGCGCCATGAGCACGTCGACGGTTTCGCTGCCCGATTTCAACCAAATCGCCGTGATCTGGCCTTCGATGTCCATCGCTTCGGGCATGGTGCGGACGCCCGACAGAAGTTGAAACAAGCGCTCGAGCCGCTGATCGCTTTGATCGGCGCTGGCCGGCACTGCCGCCCACAGCGTTAAGGCTGCTATCGCAAGGAGGATGACACGCATCGCTTTATGCTAAGGTCATTGTGGTTTCAGGCCAAGCGGCAATCGCCATGAACATTACCCGGCGTCAATTGGGCGGATTTGCGGCGCTGTTGCCGTTTTCAAGCGCCGTATCGCCTGCCGCCACCGGCGATCCGGATGTGGTTATCGTCGGTGCGGGGGCGGCCGGCATTGCGGCCGCCAAAACGCTGATCGACGGCGGGCGGCGGGTGCAGGTGATCGAGGCGGCGGCCCGCATCGGCGGACGCTGTTACACCGATCGCGCGACATTTGGGGTGCCGTTCGACCGGGGCGCGGCTTGGATTCGCAGCTCGACGCGCAACGCATTGACCGGCTTGGCGCGGCTATATTCCTTCGACCTTGGCACGCGCGACGCGAACGAGATGCTGTTTGCGAACGGCGCGTTGCACGCGCGCGCGTCGAACCCCGCCTTCGAGCGCGCCTTCTTTGCTTATAGCGACGCGTTGGCGCATGCCGCCGATGAAGATGGCGACGTTGCGGCGAGCGAGATCGCGCCGCCGGTCCTCGACGACGATGCGCGAGCCTGGATGGCGACCGTGGCGGCGGCACTCGGTCCGTTGGACATGGGGGTCGATCTCAACAAGTTGTCGGCGAAGGACTGGTTTCAGCGCGACGAAAACGAAGCCGACCGACTGGTGCGTCAGGGGCTGGGCACTCTGGTCGCGCGGCTTGCCGCGAACATCCCCATTGCAGTGAACACGCGGGCGCGGCGCGTGTCGGTGGGGCAAGGACGTGTTCGGGTCGAAACCGAGCGCGGCACAATTTCGGCGAAGGCGGCGATCGTGACGGCATCGATCGGCGTGCTGACCTCCGGCGCGATTGCGTTCGATCCGGGATTGGACGCCTCGATGCTGGGCGCGTTGAGCGGTCTGCAGATGGGATTGCAGAGCAAGATCGCGTTGCGGTTCGCGCCGGGAAATCCGGCGCTCGCCTATCCCGACGATACGTCAATCGTGCCGCAAGTGCGCGACGAGCGCGGACATTCGTTCCTCGTGCGGCCGTTCGGGGCGCCGCTTGTGATCTGCCTGACCGGCGGGTCGCTGGCTTGGGATTTGTCGACGCAGGTTGAAAGCACGAATGTGGGTTTTGCGCGTGAACGGTTACGCGCCTTGTTGGGTTCGAAAGCGGATCAAGGTTTCACGGCAGGCGCCGCAACGGATTGGGGGACGAATCCGAATACGCTCGGCGCGTTTGCGGCGGCGCTTCCCGGGCAGTGGAAGGCACGGGCTGCGTTGGCGGCACCGATCGGCGAGCGCGTGTTTCTTGCCGGCGAGGCGCTGGCGGGAAAGAACAAACAGACGGTGCACGGGGCGCATGAAAGCGGACTGCGGGCGGGGCGACGGGTGCTGCAGCTGCTGAAAAGCTAAAACGGCGACGGGCCGCCCGTGGCCCAGTCGATGAGTTCGATCGTGTGCACGACCGGCACGGGAACGGCGGCCGCGATTTGGGTGAGGCAGCCGATATTGCCGGACGCGATGACCTGCGGCGAGGTTTGCATCAGCGTCGCGGCTTTGCGGGTTTGCAAGTCGGCTGCGATTTCCGGCTGAAGGACGTTGTAAACGCCGGCCGAGCCGCAGCAGAGCGTTTCGCGCGGTTCGACGAGGTCGAAACCAAGGGCACGCAGGATTTGCGGCGCGGCGGCGGCTTGCTTCATGCCGTGGTTGAGCGAGCAAGCCGTGTGATAGGCGACGCGCGTTTTCTTGTGGGCTTGGGTCGTGCGTAACGGGACGTCGCGCAGGAGCTGTGCGATGTCGCGGACGCGGGTGCCGAAATTTTCCGCGCCCGCGCGTTTGGCGTGCAGCTGAAAGCCGTAATCGCGCATGACGGCGCCGCAGCCCGACGTTGTGGTGACGATGGCGTCGAAAGCGTTCTCTTTTTCGAGGGCGCTCACTTCGTCGATCAAGGCCGTGGCGCGCCGTTCGGCGGCGACGGTTTGACCGAGATGGTGGTTCAGCGCGCCGCAGCAGCCGGAGCCTTGCACGATCGTCACTTCGAAGCCGTGACGCGTGAGGACGCGGATGGCGGCGGCGGTGATGCGCGGCGCGATTACTTCCTGCACGCAGCCTTGGTGGAGCGCGACACGCTTTGTCGCCTTCGTTTCCGCCGCATAGGTTCGCGAGACGCTGCGCGCGTGCGGCGCCTGCGGGAGTTTCGCGGCGACGGCGATCGGTTCGCGCAAGGCCGGTGGCAGAAGCGGCGAGACGACGGCGCCGAGGCGCGCCAGTTGGAGCATCGGGCGCAGGAGCCAGCGGCGCGTCAGTATGGTGCCCAGCGCTTGGCGCAGCAATCGTTGTGCCGTCGGCCGCGCGCCTTTCGTTTCAATGTGCGCGCGGGCGGCGTCAATAAGGCGCGGATAGTCGACGCCGGAGGGACAGGCGCTGACGCAAGCTAGACATGAGAGACAGCGGTCGATGTGTTGCGTGACCTTGGCGCTTGGCGCCGCATCGGTTTCCAGCATCTGCTGGATGAGTTGGATGCGGCCGCGCGGGCCGTCGAGTTCGTCGCCGAGCAAAACGTAGGTCGGACAGGTTGCGGTGCAGATGCCGCAATGAACGCAGGCGCGCAATTGCTTCTCGGCGGCGGCGAGGTCGGGGTTCTCGAGTTGGGCGGGCGTGAAGTTCGTGCGCATGGCGCGCTATGCGTCCTTGTACATGCGGCCGGGATTGAGAACGCAAGCTGGGTCGAAGGCGTGCTTTATCTGGCGTGTCAGCGCGGCGGTTGCGGCGTCGAGCGGGGGAAAGACTTCGATCTCGGCGCGAAGAACATCGGGGGCGCGATAGAGCGTCGCGTGGCCACCGCAGTCGCGCGCCGTTTGATGGATGCGCGTTGCGCCATGCGCGTCGAGG
>JAIOQG010000045.1 GCA_021413465.1 Alphaproteobacteria bacterium
GTAAAAACATCGTGCCGAGCGCTTCGGCAAGCGCGGCGCGTGCGAGGTTCATTTGCCGGTGCGCGCGACGACGATTTCGCCGTCTTCCTTGCGGAAGTCGCCGCGTTGGGGAGCGGGAAGGATGTCGAGCACGGCTTCCGACGGGCGGCAGAGTTTGACGCCGAGCGCGGTCACGACGATGGGGCGGTTGATCAGGATGGGGTGGATCATCATCGCTGCGAGGATGTCCTCGTCGCTGCGGGCGGGATCGGTGAGGCCGAGTTCGGCTGCGGGTGTGCCTTTGTCGCGCATCAAGGCGCGGGCTGTCGTTTCCATCCGCGCGATCAGCGACGTCAGTTCGGCACGCGTCGGTGGGGTGACGAGGTATTCGATGATCGTGGGTTCGATCCCGGCATTGCGGATGAGGCCGAGCGTGTTGCGCGACGTGCCGCAGGCCGGGTTGTGATAGATCGTGACGATTGGCGAAGACATGCTTTGCGTTCTCCGTTCGTATGGCCTTGCGTCAGCCGCAGCACGCACCGCCGGTGGTTGCTTCCACGCGAGCGCCGATGGGGGTCGCTTCGGCTTTCGGGTCTTCGCCGTAGGTCGTGGCGTCGCCGAAAGTGTAGAACGTCTCCCAGCGCACACCCGCGGGATCGTGGACCCAGGACTTGTCGCTTTTGGCGTAGCAACAGTTCGTCGCTTCTTCGTCGAGCGTTTTTTCGCCCGCCGCTTTCAGGCGATGCGAAAGCTCGTCCAATTCGGCGCGCGAGTCGACCTGTACGCCGATGTGGTCAATGCCGGGCGCAACGCCGCGTTCGGAAATGGCGAAGTTGACGCGCGGATCTTCGAGCATCCACTTGGCGTAGTCGGTTTCGATTTTGACCGGTTTGGCATTGAACAGCGTCGAGTAGAAATCGATCGACTGTTTCAGGTTAGGCACGGCGACGTGAACGTGCAGGCGTTTCATGGGACCTCTCCTTCGGTTTGGCGGTCTTTGCGGGTGTGCAGGCGGCGGGGGCGCAGCTTGCGCCCGCGCAGCAATTCTCGGTGAGGAAGGCGATAACGGCGTTCATGGTTTCGTAGGCGGCGACATAGTTCAGCGAGCGGCCGGTGCGGGTGACGGTGATAAGGCCGGCGTGGCGAAGCTGGGCCAGATGAAACGAGAGTGTGGGAGGGGCAAGATCGAGGTCGTCGCTGAGGCGCGAAGGCGTGAGGCCCGGCGGGCCGGCCTGAACAAGAGCGCGGAAAATCCCGAGGCGATTTTCCTGAGCGAGGGCTTCGAGAGCCACGATGATTTGTTTCGATTCCATATTTTCATAAATATGGAAATGTTGCGACATTGTCAAGGGGGGCATGCGGTGGGCGCGATATCTGCGGGAACGGCGATGTGCGACAAGGCGCGGTCATGGTGAAGTATCGTGCCGCCCGGTCAAAGGACTGGCCGCAGATCGAGCGCTTGCTGAGCGCCTGCGCGTTGCCGCTTGCGGGCGCGCGCGAGCACTTGCACGACTTTATCGTGGCAGAGAGCGCCGGCGCGATTGCCGGCTGCATCGGCGCGGAAGTTTACGGCGCGGCCGCTTTGTTGCGTTCGCTGGCGGTCAGAGAAAACGCGCGGGGACAAAATATCGGCGTCGGGCTTGTCGATCGCTTGCTGATGCAGCTGAAGCATCGCAATGCGACATCCGTCGCGCTGCTGACGACGACGGCCGAGCAGTTCTTTGTGCGGCGCGGATTTGAAACCGTGGCGCGCGCCGAGATTGCGGCAGCACTGCAGGCGTCGCACGAATTCAATGGCGCGTGTCCGGCGAACGCGACGGCGATGTTGCTGCGGCGTTGACGGTTCTTAGGGCGCGAAGGCGGGGGCTGGGTTGGCGGTCATCGAGCCTTCGACGATGATATGGCCCTCTAAGTTGAGCGGCGCCTTGTCCTGAAACGTCCGATAGATGCGCGCCACGCCGAGCAGCAAGAACGCCAGGCAAACGAACAAAGCCCAGTTTTGCAAGCGATCGCGGGTCATATCTTCGTGTGCCTCTATCTCGACCAAATCAGGTTATCATAGTCGGCGCCTGCGGGAGGCTTTTCGACATGATGCGTATCATCGTTGCCGTCGTAAGTTGGTGCCTTGCGACTGCGTGCGCAGGCGCGGCGCCCGGCGCGTATGACGACTTGGTTGCGCGCGCGAAGGCGGGCGAGGGTGCGGTCGATTTCACGGCGTTGCGCGATGCCTATGCGCTGAGTCCCATTTACGAACCCTATGGCGAAAGCAGCGACGGAGCGAAACAGGCGATGCGCGAGGCTTTCAACGCGCGCGACTGCACGAAAGTTCTCAATGCGTCCGACAGCGTGCTCGCCGCCGTCTTCATCGACATCGAAGCGCATTTGTTGCGGGCGCGGTGTTTCGAGCTTGGCGGCGACGGCGCGAGGGCCTTGTTCCATCGCGGCGTTGCCAAGGGTCTGATGGATTCGATCGTGGCGTCGGGCAACGGGCGGAGCACTAAGACCGCATTCGTCGTGGTAACCGTGCGCGAAGAGTACGACGTGTTGGCGGCGTTGCGGTGGCGGATGGTGAGCCAAGCCTTGATCGACGACGACGGGCACGCTTTCGACCGGATGGAGGTTCAATCCACCACCTCGGAGGCGACCGCGACGTTGTTTTTTCAGATCGATCGTCCGATGGCCTGGCTGAGCCGTCGTTTGGACCGCTAGCGGTTCGGCGCTTCGAGGGCTGCGCGCCTAATGGGCAGTGCGCGTAAATCTTGCGCAGTCCATTGCATCGCATTCGAGCAGTCGATGTCACTTTGCTGCACCAGCGAGGCGCAATCTGTGCGCGCTGCGTTTCGCGCCGAGATTAGCACTTTTCCTCTCGCCTGACCCCGTTAGCATTTGCAGCAATCAGAAACGGGGACGGGGATAATGGAACTGATCGATACTTGGTTTGGGGCGTTGGGGGAGCTGACTGCGCCATTTTGGCTGACGCTTCAGGCGCTAGCGGGACTGGTTGCGACCGCGGGCGCAGGCACTGCGATTTTGGGCATTTTGTTGCTGTTTACGTCGCTCGATCTATTGAGTTCGAGCAAGGGGCCGTTGGTGCCCGTATGGCGGGTTGCGGCGATCGCGTCGTCTTTGTTTTTGTTCGCTTCCGTGGTGTTCGGGGATTTCATGGCGGGGCCCGCGAAGGCGGCCTATTCGGCCATCGTGGCACGCGCGCCCGAGGTGCCGTCGAGCGCTGTGGCGTTGTCGACTTTGGGTGCTGCAAGCGCCGGTTTGATTTTTTACGTCGGGCGCCAGGCGGGCGCGCGTGCCACCGCGACCGCCTCCAAGCGTCCGGCCGTGAAGGCGCTGTTGTCGGCGCGGCGCGAGGCCGGCGGCTTTCGCGTGTCGGAATTCGGCAAGACCTTGGCGCTCGATCCGGCGGGGCGGCTGCAGCTGCGCCAATTGAGCCGCAACCCGAAGAAGGCGATCCACGTCGTTCGCCCGGCCGTCCGCTACGCCGCGGGGAGGCGAATTGCTCATGCGTAATTCACAGTTCTTTATGAGAGGTGCTGCAATGTCTGACATTGGATCGAAACTTAGAATGGGCGCGGGTGCGATTGTCGCGCTGTTCGCGTCGGCGGGCGCGGCGTTTGCCCAAGATGTGCCGGTGCCCGGGCCCGAGCTTGCGGCGCACGCAATAAAGCTTGCGCTCAATACCGGGGACACGGCGTGGATG
>JAIOQG010000090.1 GCA_021413465.1 Alphaproteobacteria bacterium
GATCAGCGACGACACGAGCACGGAGACCGGAGTCGGGAATTTGCTCATCAATTCCTGCAACAGATAGCCGCGCATCATCACTTCCTCCCCGGCAGAAGCCAGGGTCAAGCCGATCGCGCCGACGGCCATCGCACTCATCGAGATTTTCGCGAAGTCCGGATTAAACGCGGCCCATCCGCCAAAAAATGCAGCAGCTAACGCACACGCGAATATAAAACCGCCGACCACGCTGCCTGATAGAAAATCCGCAATAGACGCCTGCGAGGTCAACCCCATCGCCACGGGCGATTTGCGGTCGAGCACAAAGGCCAGCAGCGTCGCCGGCAGCGACATGCCGAGGAAGTTGATCACCCCCAAGATGAGAACTTCGGGAACCGAGGCGTTAGCGCCAAGCTCGAGCCCGAGCATCGGCAGGCCGAACTCGACGATCCCGGCGACCAAAAGTCCCATGAGGACAAAATAAAGAGCGATTTTCCCCGTCGAAATCGCAACGTTGCGCATCATGTCCCCACCCCGAAAGTCGTAACGCTAGCGCGGAACCGCGCTCCGCTCAAACGATCGGATCGCCCATCGAGCGCAACGGCTCTGCGTTCTTGGCCAACTCCTCGGCCAAGACATCGCCCGTGACATCCGCCCAATCGCCGGCAAGCCGCTCGTCGGCGATCGCCGTGATGCGCTCGCGCAGCTCGTCGTTGCGCTGCATTAATGCGTTGAAATCGCTAGAATCGATCATCATCAAATGACAGCGCGACGCCGCCGTTACCGTGCCCAACCGCTGCACTTTCTTCAATAACGTCACTTCGCCGAAAAAATCCCCGGGACCAAGTGTCAGCGTATGACGCGGCAGTTTGATATGAACCTCGCCGTCGGCCAAGAAATACATGCCCTCCGCCTCGTCGCCGCGCGCCGCGATAACGGTCCCCGCCTCCACCATGCGGGTGCGCATGATGTTCATGATCTCCGAAATCGACTGCGCATCGAGTGTCGAGAACAGCGGCACGCGCGCCACCATCCCCCACGTCACGACGAAATCCCGCCGGTGAATCTCGTTGACGAAGGCTGTCGCAATGATGCCGATCGGCAGTGCAAATAGACCCAAGCCGAAAATCATCACGCACGCGCCGAACAATTTACCCAACGGGGTGATCGGCACCACGTCCCCGTAACCGATCGTGGTCAGCGTCGATAGCGCCCACCACATGCCGTCGGGAATCGTGCCGAATTTTTCCGGCTGCGCCCGAACCTCGATCGCATGCATGATCGCACCTGAGAACACCGCCGTCCCCACCATCAGCACCAACGCCCCGATCAAAGCCCGGCGCTCCCCGTACAGCGCCCGACTCATCGTCGTCATTGCCGGTGAAAACCGAACGAGCTTCAAGAATCGCAGCAGACGGAACACGCGCAACAACCGCGTATCGACGCCGGGAATCATGAACATGAGATAGGACGGCGCAAACGCCAGAAAATCGATGATCATCGACGGCCTGAGCGCGAAGGCCAGGCGCCCCATCACGGCGCCGCGCTTACGGATGGCGTGAATCTCCACTGCCGCCCACAACCGCGCGATATACTCGACCGTAAAAACCGCGATCGAGAACAGATCGAATATCTGAAATTCAACGCGATAAGCATCCTCGATGCTTGGCACGCTCTCGAACACCACCGCGGCGATGTTGAACACGATCAACGTCACCAGCACGTGGTCGACAAGGCTCGCAACCGGACTGCTCGCCTCGAGCGCCAGGTAAGCCCGCCGGCGTAAACTTGGCATCGCGGCCGGGCTCACGCGCCGGCCTTGATCGCCGCCGTGATCGCGTCGAGAGCGGCCTGAAGTTTCCCACCGTCCGGTCCGCCGCCTTGCGCCATGTCGGGCCGCCCGCCGCCGCCTTTGCCGCCGACCGCTTCGACGCCCTTGCGCAGCAGCTCGACCGCGTTGAAGCGCTTCAACAAGTCTTCACTGACGCCGACCGCCATCGCCGCCTTGCCCTCGCTCGTCGTCGCCAGCGCCACCACGCCCGATGTCAATTGCTGCTTCGCCTGATCGACCAACGCGCGCAAGTCCTTGGGCTCAACGCCTTCGACGATGCGCGCCATCACCTTAACGCCGCCGACATCGACGGCTTCGTTCGAAGGGCCGCCCCCGCCCATCGCCAATTGACGCCGCGCCTCGGACAATTCGCGCTCGAGCTTGCGCCGTTCGTCCACCAACTGCGCCACGCGTTCGGGCAATTCGGCAGGCGCCGCCTTGATCGCCGCCGCCGCGTCGCGCGCCAAGCGGTGATAGTCGTTGAGATAGGAAAGCGCGCCCGCCCCGGTCAGCGCTTCGATGCGCCGCACGCCGGCTGCCACCGCGCCGTCGGACACAATCTTGAACAGACCGATATCGCCGAGCCGGCGCACATGCGTACCGCCGCACAGCTCGGTCGAATAGACTTTGCCTTCGTCGCTGCCCATCGTCAGCACGCGCACTTCTTCGCCGTATTTCTCGCCGAACAGCGCCATCGCGCCTTCCTCGACCGCTTTTTCGGGCGACATCAACCGCGTCAGCACATCGACGTTCGCGCGCACATGCTCGTTCACTTGCCGCTCGATCTCGACCGTCTCCGCCTCGCTCAAAGGCTTCGGGTGGCTGAAATCGAAACGCAACTTGTCGGGCCCGACCTGCGATCCCTTTTGCGTGACATGCGTGCCGAGCACGCGGCGCAGCGCCTCGTGCAACAAATGCGTCGCCGAGTGATTGGCCCGCGTCGCGGTGCGCCGAACGCTGTCGACGCGCAGATCGACCACATCGCCGACCTTCAACGCGCCGCGATTGAGCTTGCCGAAATGCACATGCAAGACGCTTAGCTTTTTCTGCGTGTCGCCGACGGCAAACTCGGCCCCCGCTTTCGTGAACATCACGCCTTCGTCGCCGACCTGGCCGCCTGATTCGCCGTAAAACGGCGTTTGGTTGACGATGACCTGGCCCTCGTCGCCCGCGTTCAATTGCTCGACCGGCTGCCCGCCTTTGAGCAGCGCCGTGATCACGCCCTCCGCGATCTCGGTGTCGTAGCCCAGAAACTCGGTCGCGCCCAATTTCTCGCGCAACTCGAACCACACGGTCTCGGTCGCAGCCTCGCCGGACCCCGCCCACGCCGCGCGCGCGTCGGCCTTTTGCTTGGCCATCGCAACGTCGAAGCCCGCTTTGTCGACCGCGATGCCGCGGCTACGCAACGCGTCTTCCGTCAAATCGTAAGGAAAGCCGAACGTGTCGTAGAGCTTGAACGCCACATCGCCGGACAGCGTTTTCTTCGCGCCCAACTCAGCCGTCGCCTCGTCGAGCAGCTTCAAACCGCGCTCCAGCGTCTGACGGAACTTCGTTTCCTCAAGCCTAAGCGTTTCGGTGATCAGCGCCTGTGCCCGCGTCAGTTCGGGAAAGGCCGCCCCCATCTCCCCGACCAGGGTCTGCACCAGGCGCCACATCAACGGATCCTTCGCGCCCAAAATATGCGCGTGCCGCATCGCGCGCCGCATGATCCGGCGCAGCACGTAACCGCGCCCCTCATTCGACGGCAGCACGCCATCGGCGATCAGAAACGACGACGCCCGCAAATGATCCGCGATCACCCGGTGCGACACCGCATGCGGGCCCGTCACGCGCGTCTGCGACGCCTGCGCCGAGGCATCGATCAGCCGGCGAAACAAATCCGTGTCGTAATTGTCGGTCTGCCCCTGCAGGATCGAGGCAATACGCTCGAGCCCCATCCCCGTGTCGATCGAGGGCTTTGGCAACGCCACGCGCTTGTCCTTCGACACCTGGTCGAATTGCATGAACACGTTGTTCCAAAACTCGACGTAACGATCGCCGTCTTGTTCCGGCGAGCCCGGCGGCCCGCCCTGAATCTTGTCGCCATAGTCGTAGAAAATTTCCGAGCACGGCCCGCACGGCCCCGTCTCGCCCATCGACCAGAAATTGTCGGACGAGGCGATGCGGATGATCTTCGACTCCGGGAACCCCGCAATCTTCTTCCACAAGCCCGCCGCCTCGTCGTCATCGGCATACACCGTGACGAGCAGGCGCGACTTATCGAGCTGGAACTCTTTCGTGATCAAATTCCAGGCAAGCTCGATCGCCACGTCCTTGAAATAATCACCGAACGAGAAATTCCCCAACATCTCGAAAAACGTGTGATGGCGCGCCGTGTACCCCACATTGTCGAGGTCGTTGTGCTTGCCGCCCGCGCGTACGCATTTCTGCGACGTCGTCGCCCGCGTATGCGCGCGCTTCTCTGCCCCCGTGAACACGTTCTTGAACTGCACCATGCCGGCATTCGTGAACATGAGCGTCGGGTCGTTGCGCGGCACCAGCGGCGACGACGGCACGACTTCGTGGCCGTGTCTGGCGAAATAGTCGAGAAACGTGGTCCGGATATCGTTAAGCGCGGTCGTCATTTGTGGAACTCGATCGAGCGGATGTGGCGGTTACAACGGATGTAATCGGCCAGGTCCGTGTCTGTCCAG
>JAIOQG010000091.1 GCA_021413465.1 Alphaproteobacteria bacterium
CCGCCGCGAACACGCTCTGCCGGCATGAAACACTGCCGTTGCGCATCGGCATTCACGCCGACCAAGTGTTCGTGACGGCGAGCGGCGATCTCTTGGGCCACGCCGTCAATATTGCGGCACGGCTCCAGCAATTGGCCGACCCCGGCACCGCCCTGATCTCGATCGACGTCAGACGGTTGGCGCACGGACCGCTCGCCGAATTGTTGAAACCGAAAGGCCTGTTGCGCCTCGACAAGATGGCCTCGTCCATCGAAGCCTTCGCTTTCGTGCCGCCCGGCGGTGCGCGCGCGACGACGAACCACGAACCGCTGCTGGCCGTTCTGCCGTTCGACAATTATTCCGGCGATCCGGGCTTGCTCTATTTCTCCGACGGCGTGTCGGACGAAATTCTGGAGTCCGTCGCGCGCATTCCCGGGTTGAAAGTCATCGGCCGCAATTCCGCTTTCCAATTCCGCGGCGAGCGCAAGGCCGACGCCGCGAACACGCTTCATGCGACCCATATCCTCGACGGCACCGTGCGCCTGGCGGGCACGCGCATGCGCATTCACGCGCAACTGACCGACGCCCGCTCGGGCACGCTGCTCTGGGGCGAGAAATACGATTGCGAAGTGGCCGATGCCTTCACGGTGCAAGACGGCATCGCGGACCAAGTTGCGCGCTCGCTGCAACAAGCACTGCCGCGCGCAAAGCGCAGCCCGGCCAAAGTGGATCCCATCGCCTACGAACTCTATCTGCGCGCCCGCCCCATGGTGAAAGACCTCGCCGAAGACGATGCAAGGCGCGCCGAGCCGTTGCTGCAACAGGCGATTGCGCGCTCGCCCGACTTTGCGCAAGCTTGGGCCGCGCTTGCCATGGCGCGCTCGATTTTGTTGCCCCGGGACGGCGACACGATCGGCGATCCCGCCCACGACGCCGCCATCGCTGCCGCCAACAGGGCGCTCGCGCTCGATCCCGACTGTGCCGACGCGCTCGTCGGCCTCGCCGCGCTCAAACCCGCTTTCGCCGAGCACGCCGAGAAACTTCAGCTCACCGAAACCGCCGTCGCCCTCGCCCCGAACGACCCCTTGGCCGCCGCCGCCTGCGACGGTGCGTTGATCTCCGTCGGACGCGTGCGCGAAGCCATGCGGCATTTGGAGGCCGCCGCCCGCCTCGACCCGCTGTCGCCCCTGTTCGTTTCTTCTTACGCCTTTCACCTGCGCACGATCGGCCGCGTCGACGAAGCGCTCGCCAAGATCGACGACGCCATGCGCCGCTTTCCGGACTCTTCCTGGGTTTGGGTTCGCCGCTGGACGATGTTCTTCATGAGCGGACGCCGCGACGAAGCCGAACGCATGTGCGCAGAGAACGCGCCCTTGCCCGCCGGCATGACGGCAAAGGAAACGACGGTGCTGCGCTTCGCCCACATGGTGTTCGCCATGCCGATGCCGCAGCGCGAACAAGCCCTGCGCGCCCTACTCGAACGCGAGGAAGGCCTCGTGCTGCAATATTGCGCCTTTGCCGCCGAAGCCGGTTGCGCCGATCTCGCCTACGAAGCGCTCTTCAAAGCGCTCGACAGCGGTCGCCCCTTCGCGGGTCAAGCTTACGGCGGCCGCGGCATGAGCCGCGCCTTCAGATTGTCGACTCTATTCGGCTTCGTCGGCGCCGCCCTGCGCCGCGATCCGCGCTTCGCCACGCTTTGCGCCCGCGTCGGTCTCGCCGATTACTGGTGCCAGTCGCAAAACTGGCCCGACTGCGTCGACGAAGTAAAAGAGTTTTACGACTTCCGCGCCGCATGCGAGCAGGCGGCCGGCAAGTTATCGCCTTAACCCTGCGCCTTCATCTCGCCCGCGAACGCCGTCCCGGCCCACACATAATGCGCCGCCGCCCAAAGGTTGATCAGCGACGTGCACATCAGCGCATAGCGCAGCGAATCGGTGCCATAGGCCGGTGTCAGCGCGTCGCTCAGTGCCCCCACCGCAAGCGGCCCCAAGCCCAGCGCGATCAAGTTCAAAATGAACAGCATGATCGCCGACACGGTCGAGCGCATGGCATGCGGCGCCGCGCTTTGCACGATGGCAAAGCTCGGCCCCAAATAGAACGCACCCAACACCGTCGCCGGCAGATAAAACACCAGCGCCAGATTGAAATCGTCCGTCAGGTAAAACGCCAAGATCAAAGGCGCAGCCGCAAACTTGGCGACCGCAATCACCCACGCGTTCCACCGCTTGTCCGTTCGCGACAGGCGGTCGGCAAGATACCCGCCAAGCAACGCCCCGGACGCCCCCAACAAACCCACGATCGGACCCAGAATGAGCCCGATCTCGGTTCCCGACAGCCCGTGCGTGCGCTTCAAGAACGACGCCGCCCACATCACGCCGCCATAGCCGACGAACGAGGTCAGCGTTAGCCCGATCACAACATGCCGGCACGCTTTCGACTGCCAGATGAACACGAACCCCGCGATCAGCGCCGCACGCGTTTCGGCGAACGTGCGAACCTTCGGCACGAAGGCCGTCATGCCGTCGGACAGACCGCGCTGCGGCTCGCGCACGGTGAAATAAATCAACGCCGCAATCAAAAGTCCCGGCAACCCGACGACGAAGAACACCGGCCGCCAACCCCAAATCTCCGCCAGCGGCGCCCCAATCATGAAACCCAACATGCCGCCGAAATAGACACCCAGCGCATAGAACGACAGCGCCCGCGAGCGCTCGTGCGGCGCATACATGTCGGCGATCATCGAATGCGACTGCGGCGACGAACCCGCTTCCCCGATACCCACGCCGATGCGCGCCAGCAAGAGCTGCGTGAAGTTCGTGGCTAGGCCGCAAAACACGGTCATCACGCTCCACACCGTGACCGACGCCGCCACGATATTGCGCCGGTTCATCCGGTCCGAGAGTACGGCAAGCGGCACCCCGAGCGACGCGTAGAACAAAGCAAACGCAAACCCGCTCAACAGACCGAGCTCGGTATCGCTTAGGTTCAAGTCTTTCTTGATGTACTCGCCGACGGCCCCCACGATTGTGCGGTCGAGATAGCTCGACGTATAGGCCAAGGTCAGGATGACGAGGGCATAAGTGCGGTGCCGTTTCATGTCGTCTAAAGCCGACACGCCGCTCACTGGCGCCGTAACTGCGGCGTCCGCCATAGATCCTCCCATTGGGCCTTGTGCTGCACCCTTAGCGCTCACGATAGCTGCATTGGCCGCTTGTGCAACCGCCTTGTTCTTGAAGCGCCGAACCGCGCGCTCTATCACTGCCGTCGCGCAACCGTTCAAAAAGGCTCAGACCCGATGGCATTGTTCGACGATTTACTCGTGATCGACTGCGCCAGCTTCATCGCCGGTCCCGCCGCCGCGACCATCCTGTCCGACTTCGGCGCCCGCGTGATCAAGATCGAACCGCCCGGTGCCGGCGACAGCTACCGCCAACTGAAGAAGCTGCCGGGCATGCCCACGGCCGACACCGATTACTTTTGGACGCTCGACAACCGCAACAAAGAAAGCCTGGCGCTCGATCTCAAACACGAAGCCGCCCGCCCCGTGTTCGAAACGCTGCTGCGCAAGGCCGACGTCTTCATCACCAACTTTCCCGGCCCCATTCGCGATCGCCTGCGGCTTCGCCCCGAAGACACCTTCGCGCTCAACCCGCGCCTAATCTACGCGTCGCTCACGCCTTACGGCGAAGAAGGCCCCGAGAAAGACCGCACCGGCTACGACGCCACCGCCTATTGGGCCCGCTCGGGGCTGATGGACGCCGTCCGCCCCACGCGCGAAAGCGAACCTGCCATGGCGACGCCCGGCATGGGCGATCACCCGACGGCGATGGCGCTTTACGCCGCCATCGCCACCGCCCTCTACAAACGCGAACGCACCGGCAAAGGCAGCGTCGTTTCCACCTCGCTGCTGGCAAATGGAATTTGGTCGAACAGCTGCTATGTGCAAGCGACCCTCAACGACGCCGACATGTCGGTGGGTCTGCAACGGGGCCAGCGCGGCGCCCTGACGGAAATCTATCGCTGCAGCGACGCGCGCTGGTTCATGCTCGTCATGATCAACCACACGCGCGAATGGCCGCTGCTGCTCGACGCCATCGGCAAACGCGATTGGGCGACCGACCCGCGCTTCGCAACGCCCGAGGCCCGACGCGCCAACACGCCCGCCTTGGTGCATGAAATGGAGCAGGTCTTTGTCACGCGCGATTGGCCACATTGGCGCGCGGTGTTCGAAAAGTCGGGCATCACCTTCGGACCCATCGCCAAACCCGGCGACCATCGCGACTGCCCGCAAGTGGCCGCCAACAACTTCCTGCCCGAATTCGCCGACCACGCGGGCCTGCGCACCGTCGACAGCCCGATCTACCTCGCAGGCGAAGTCAAAAAGGCTCCGCGCATGGCACCCGGCATTGGCGACCACACGCGCAAGATCCTCGCCGAGTGTGGCGTCACCGCAGCCGACATCGCGCGCCTGATCGAAGTAGGTGCCGCCGCCTAATCGGCGGCACCCTATTGCGCTTACTTCAAAGCCGGCGCCGGCACGACTTCGATCGGCATGCCCAGCCCTTCGAGCTGTGCCTTCACCACCGACGCATCGCCGACCACGACCCACAGCAAGTTATCGACGCTCAGCTTCGCGCGCCCCGCGGCGTCCACATCCTGAGCCTTCATCGCGGCGTACTTCGCAGGCAGCTGCTCGTAGTAATCGTCCGGCCGTCCGAAGTTCAGGATCGTGTTCACGCCGCCGAACACCGCATTGCCGGTCTCGAAGCTGCCCGGCAGACGGCGCACGTTGCCGTTGACCGTACGCACGAGCTCTTCCTCGGTCGTGCCCTTCGCTCCCAGATAGGCGGTCAAATCCGCAATCAATTCCTTCATCGAATCGCCCGTGCGATCGCTCTGCACCGGCGCCGTGATGATGAACGGCACGCTCTCGATGTTCAGGTTGACGCCGCTGCGCACCCCGTACGACCAGCCCTTCGTTTCGCGCAGATTCATATTGATGCGCGAGAGGAAGTTGCCGCCATAGATCTCGTTCGCCGCCTGCAGCGTCACCAGATCGTCGCTACCCTTCGCGTCCAACACCTTGCCGCCCAGGATGATCGATTGCGGCGACTTTGGCCGGTCGACCAGAATGATCCGCGACTTGGCCTTCGGGATCGCCGCCTCGAACGACTTTTTGCCGGCCTTGCCCGACGGCGCCGTCCAAGTACCGAACGATTTTTCGAGCTGCGCCGTCACATCGGCCAGCGACGTATCGCCCACCACCACGATGCGCGCCTTCTCGGGGCGGAACCACGCCTGATGGAACGCCAGCAGATCGTCGCGCGAAACCTTCGCCACGACCGCCGGATCGCCAAGCCCGCTCGGCGGCACGCCATAAGGATGCCCGCTGCCATAAAGCGCCGGCAGCAACATCCGCGTGCCGATCGCGTTCGGATTGTTGAACTCGGCCGAAATCCGCGACAGCTGCTGCCCGCGCAGACGTTCGACCTCCGACGGTTCGAACGCCGGATTGCGCACCACGTCCGCCAGCAAGCCGAGCGATGCTCCAAGATTGGGCGTCAGCGCAAACATCGTCACTGCGGTGCGATCGAGCGAAGCCGCCGTCTGGATCGCCGAACCCAGCCGTTCGTTCTCTTCCGCGATCTGAACGCTGTTCCGGCTCGTTGTCCCCTCGGGCATCAAACTCAGCATCAAGGACTGCGTACCCAACGCCGATTTCGGATCGGCGGCATAGCCCGCATCGAAACTCACCGAAATGATCACATTCGGAACCGCGCTGCGCTTCGCAAAGATCACGGGGATGCCGTTCGACAACTTCCCACGCTCAAGCGCTGGGAAGTCGAGCGGCGACAGCGATCCCACGTCCGGCAGCTTGGAACGGTCGATCGCCATTGTCGGCCCGGACGTATCGTCAGCGGCGTTCCAGTAACACGCTGGACCATTCGACCCCGGCACCACCGCGCACGCTGACCGCCAGCCGCCGAGCTTGCCGCCGTCGAGCGTCCGCTCGCCCGGCGTGACGGTCAGCGCGTAGACCGGCCGCGACAACCACTTCTTCGCCGCCGCCTGCACAGCCTCCGGCGTCAGCGAACCAAGCTGCGCCAGCCGCTTCTTGTAGAAATTCGAGTCGTTCGAATACAGCTCGCCCTCCGCCAGCACCACGGCCTTACCGCCGAACCCGCCGACAGCTTCGATCCCGCGAATGTAGCCCGCAAGTTTCGAAACCAACGACCGGCTCACCTCGTCCGCCGTCGGCCCGTCGCGCAGCAACTCCGCCAAAACCTCATCGAGGCGCTTCGCCACCGTCGCCGCCTCGACGCCGGGCTTCACGTCGGCCGAGATCTCGAACACGCTGGCGTGCTGGAACTCTTGCAGCGACGCACTCACCGACACCGCGATCTTCTCTTTGCGCACCAACGCATTGTCGAGCCGCGAACTCGCAAGCCCGCCCAACACCGCCGCCGCCACATCCAGCGCCGCGGAGTCCTTGTCGTTCAAACCCGGCACAACCCAATTGCGATAGATCCGCGTGTTCGCCACCCGGTCCGTGATCGTGTCCGACTTCGCAGCCGCGAGCGTCGATACCGGCGCCTTAACGGCCTTCACCGCCGGCCCGCGCTGAATGTCGCCGAAGTATTTCTCGACCAGCGTCTTCGCCGTCGCCACGTCGATATCGCCCGCGAGCACCAGCACCGCGTTGTTCGGCCCATAATTGTCGCGGAACCAACCCTTCACATCGTCGAGGCTCGCCGCATCGAGGTCGGCCATCGAGCCGATCGTCGAGTGATGATACGGATGCCCCTGCGGAAACAGATTCTCGAACTGCAAATACTCGACCAACCCGTAAGGTTGGTTGTCGCCCTGGCGCTTCTCGTTCTGCACCACGCCGCGCTGGTTATCGAGCTTCTCCTGCGTCACCGCGCCGAGCAGATGCCCCATGCGGTCGCTCTCCAAAAACAGCGCCCGCTCCAACGCACCCGTCGGCACCGTCTGGAAATAATTCGTCCGGTCGAGCCACGTCGTCCCGTTAAAGTCTGTCGCGCCAACCTGCTGCAGCGGTTCGAAATAGTCGCCGGGCGCATTCTCGGAACCGTTGAACATCAAGTGCTCGAACAAATGCGCAAAGCCCGTCTTGCCCTTCGGCTCATGCTTCGAGCCCACGCCGTACCAGACCGACACCGCCACGACCGGCGCCTTGCGATCCGTGTGCACCAGCACGCGCAAACCGTTCTTCAACGTGAACTTGTCGTGCGGAATATCGATCAGTTTGACCAGTTCGCTGGCCGGCGCGGATTTCGCGGCTTCGGCAAAGGAAGGCGCAACGCTGAGAGCAAACAACGACATCGCACCGATGGCGCGAACAAAAGACCCAACCGGCATAAGTGTTTTCCCCTACGGTTCTGCAGGCCGGACAATATCAGCCCTTTCGCAGGCTGCAACCCACGCAAACCCCTGCTACAACTCCCCTCATAGGAGAAATCACATGAAAGACTTCGCAGGAAAAATCGCCGTCATTACCGGCGGCGGCACCGGCATGGGCCGCGAGCTCGCCAAGCAACTCGTCGCCGAAGGGTGCACCGTCGCCATGTGCGACGTCTCGGCCGAGAACATGGCCGAGACGAAACGCATGTGCCAAACCAATGCGCCGCAAGGCACGCGCGTCCTCACCCACGTCGCCGACGTTTCGAACGAGGAGCAAATTCTAAAGTTCCGCGATGCCGTCGCCCGCGAACTCGACACCGACCACATCCACCTGCTGTTCAACAACGCCGGCATCGGCGGCGGCCCCAGCTTCGTCAACTCCCCGCGCGACGAGTGGGAGCGCACGTTCAACGTCTGTTGGTACGGCGTCTATTATTCCTGCCGCGCCTTCATCGGCATGATCGTGAAGGCCCACGAAGCGCACATCGTCAACACCTCAAGCGTCAACGGCTTCTGGGCCTCCCTCGGCCCAACCCGTGCCCACACCGCTTACCCGGCGGCGAAGTTCGCGGTGAAGGGTTTCACCGAAGGCCTCAT
>JAIOQG010000092.1 GCA_021413465.1 Alphaproteobacteria bacterium
ATGATCGTTTTTTTCGAGCAATGTGGTTGCGATGATAAACAGCGCCGCGGAGGCGCCCGCCGTCGTCAAGACGTCCGTTTCGGCGACGCCGCTTTGATTTGCGATCAGCGTGCGCAATCCCGGCGCGCCGCGATGGGCCCCATAGGCTAGAACCAAATCGCCCAGACCAAGGCCCAATTCCGAAAGTCTGCGGTCGCGCATGGAGCTTTCGGAGAGATTGAAGCGAATGGTGTCGTAGCCCTGTTCTTCGGGCGACTCGATTTCGATCGGCATGCGGATGTATTTCATGGCGCTTTTTCGCCTGCCCAGGAACGGTAGTCAATCGCCGGCTCGGTTTCGCGGCGCGAGTATTTTCTTGAGCGTCGCGTAGTCGACCTTCGATTGATGGCGGCGGTCGAGGGGTATTTTCTTGAGCGTTTGAACCCGATCTATGCCGAGACTGCGGAGCGGCGCTTCAACGTCGCTCGCGCCGGCGGCGGGGGGCGTTCACCCTAACGGTGCCGACTTCTCTGCTTAACAAGTGCCGACATATTCGTTTGCATGGGAAACGCATGCCGTCGCTTCGCGACGTGGCAGGCCGACAAGTTCGATTGTGGCGAGCAGCCTGCTCAGCGCGGTAACAGCTTGCGTGTGAACTTCTTCGCGTACGAGCGATTGCCGGCCCACGACCTCGCTCAGAAAGTACTCAAGCTCTTGGCAGAGTTTGCCCGCGTTTGCGGCACAATACATAAACGCCAACGCCAAACACGGCTCGCCGATTAACACAATGCTATTGAAGCCGTCTGCAAGGACGATAAAGCCGGCACTGCGGAATGTGTCCGCGACGTTGTCTGTTGCGCCGACACGCTGGGCCTCATGCAATTCAACCCTGAAGCTAATGGCAATGCCGGATTCCGCCCAACCATGACGCGCGCGTCCTTGCAAACCTTGTTGCCTGCGCCAGGCATGCAAAGTTTGCGGGTTGTGACGACGCTCGCGATGGCGCATCAGTGCAGACGCATACCTGTCTCTGTGTCGCATGACATGCTTTGCGTCGACCGCATTGCAACGACTACACTATGGTCGCTCCAATTTTGCGCTCGACGCCTCCCCTAGCTAGCCCACCGTCAGGCTAGTCAGAGAGCGTCGAGAGCGATGTGCGAATATGCACATCGGCGCCGACTTCTTGGATGTGTCACCTTTCGAACAATTAACCTTCGAACGGCAGCGCTCGCCCAGCCTTAAGATTTGGGCTTGTTGCGCCTCTTTCCGGCCTCGCGGCCGTTGAGCGGCGCTAGGCCGAAGTTTTCGCCGCCTCCGCGCTGAACGCGCCGCGTGAGTTCGTCGAAATCCAGGATCACGAGTTCGCGGCCTTTGCGCGAGATCAAGCCGGACTTCTCAAGTTCGCCGAGTTCGCGCGTGACCGCCTCTCGCTGTGTGCCCAGCAGCGACGCGAGGTCTTCGTGGATTGGCATGCGGCGAATGCGGGCCGAGTTGTTTTCGACGCTTGCCTCCAGTCCCAATCGCAAGAGCTCCGAACGGATGCGATCGGCGACATTCAGCGCAGTTAGGTTGAACACGCGTTTGGTGAGGTCGCGAATTTGACTTGCGAATCCGCGCGCGAGCCAGAGCGCGGCTTTGGGCGAGGAGGAAAGCAATTGCTCGAAATGCACTCCATCCAACTGCAAGAGTTTACCCGGCGTCAGCGCGATCACACTCGCCGTGCGGGGGCCGCTGTCCAAGGCGGCCAGTTCGCCAAAATGATCTCCGGGCCCTAAATCGCGGTAGGGCACTTGGCGGCCGGTTGGAGACAAAATCAGCGCCCGGAACTGTCCATCGACTATGAAGAAAACGAATCTGTCGGCCCGGTTCGACGCGCCGTCGCGGCCGTGGCCAATTATCTCCTCGCCCTTCGACGCATTGCGCGCGGTCGCGTGATCCTCGAAGCGCTTTTTCTGTTCGCCGTCTAGTTCAGCCAGGAATTTCAATTTATGTGAAGTTTGAACCATCGGTACGATTTCGATCGAACGGAATTTCGGGCGCCTTCGACTATCTGCGCTGGGCCGTTCGATATCAAGGAGTTCACGTCATCGCCAACCCATACAGGTTGCCGGAAAGGCGGTTCGTTTCAACACAATTGCGGATTGCATGAAGCTCGCCGCTTGCGGCTGTTTCAGCCTCTACTAATACTGCGTCGTATCTTTCTAATGCACCCTCCTTCTCCACAATATTTTTTCGGCTTTTTCTTGTTTTTTACTTGTCCATCAGAGTGCGCTCGCTTTAGCTGAATTGGGCGGCAGGTCAATTGCGCGATCCTTTAGTGGAGAGGTTCATGCATACATGGGCGACATCGACGGTGCGGGGACGGGTTACGGAAGTGACCGTGCTCACGCCGATCAAGCGCGGGTTCGTGCCGGGCGAATACCGGACATATGAAGAGCGGTTGCGATCGCTACTGGCCTCACTCAACGAGCGTGCGAACAACAACGTGCCGACGCCGATCAGCGCGATTGCGACGATCCATTTCGCGCGGTGGTTCATCGTGCGGCCCGAACAGTATTTGAGATATTCGTCCGTGGCGGGCGTTGCTTACGAACCGAGCGGCCCCCTGCCTCCCGATCCCACGGCGACCCCAGCCACGCTGCCGCGAAGTTTTCCGGCGGAGTACGATCCGGACCACAGGCTGTCGGAAGCAGGTGCCGATCCTACGATTCTGCCGACGTGGCTCGTCTTCACGTCGAATTACGACGGCGACTTAAAAGCCTATATCCGCATGTTCTCGGAGCGGATAGCGGGCGAGATGGACCGCATCTGGAGCAATTGCGAGTCCTATCCCACTTCGGGCGCGCGCGACTTCGAGAAGTTCTGGCTTTATGTGCGCGCGCATCAGATCGAGACGAATGCGTTCTTTGCCGCCTATCCCAACATGTCGACGGCGCGCGTCAATCAGTTGCGCGTTTTTAAGGATCACTTCGACGCATTCGTGTCACGCACGCGCGGCCCGGATGGGCGATCGATTGGCGATATCGGTGCGTTGTTCGACGAATTTATCGCCGAGCAGCGGGAGTACACGAAAGACTTCCCCGGCGAGGGCGGCCTCTACGACGACGAGCAATCGGAACGAATTGCGGAGACAAAAAAATGGCGGCGCAAGACCTAGCCTTGAAAACCAGTCTCGTGCAGCCGCACGCGGTCAAGGCCGTACACCGGGGCGTTGCCTTCTTTCTTTTTTTGCGTTTTCTGTCGGCGCGCGAAAGAAAGTCTCCTTTCAAGATTGAGATCCCGGCGCTGGATGCCGACGGACTCGATGACGGGCCAGGCGAAATTTCGGCGTTAATCGATTTCGCTTTGCGTGACAACTCCAGCGCGCCAAGCGGCAAACCGGCCGATCGCACAAAGGTCCTGCTCAAGGCGCTTGCTGCCGCGGCTAAGAAGGCTGGGCCAGGCGCGAGCGCGAAGACGTTATCCGCGCTGCTGCAGGAGCTTTACGCGGCGCATTGGCAGGCGACGCTTGGTTTTACTTTTAACGGCCTAAAGGCCGTCGACCTGCACCCCGCAACATTGCAAACATTCCCCGAGGCGTTTCAGCAGGGGATGGCGGCGCGCGCGCATTTGTTGGGCGATGCCGGCGCCTCGGCACCCGATCGGTGGCAGGGGGCACTTGGCGATCGACGGGTGCATGCGTTGTTGACGCTTTCGAGTCCGCAATTGCAGTCCGACGATTTGGCAGCCCGCGCCGAATTGCGGGCGCGGGTGCGCGAATTCAATACAGGCCGGACAGCAGGCTTGGCTCCGAGCGTTTTGCGCGCGAACCTGAACGCGGCCGCCGTCGATTTGGCGGGCGTCGAAATTCTTCACATCGAGTTGGGCGAGGATCC
>JAIOQG010000093.1 GCA_021413465.1 Alphaproteobacteria bacterium
ATCGCCTCTACACGGACAACGACCCGGTCGCGGCGCAAGCATACCAGGAAGCGCATAAGGCGCTCTTCGCGATCACCAACCACGGCTTTGTCCCGGCACGGGCTCTGTACGCGTCCGTCGCAACGATTGTCCCGTCGCCAGGGCGTGACCTTACGAAGCTCACCGGATTCGATGATCCGTACACTGAGATTGGACAGGCGCTTGCGCGAGGCGAGCCTGTACACATCCCGTTGCGAAGAAGTCGAAAGCGCGACGACCCGGCGTTGGCCTGGGCTACTGATCCTCTGACATTTGAGTTTTGGTCTATCGAAGGATCGGATCACGCTTGGGCGCGCCGTCAAAAGGCCACGCGCGGTCTTCCAGGCAACGTTCCGATTGACATATTCCTGATGGCGCTGGGTTTACAAATGACGGATGTCTCTCTTGGGCCGCTCAAATTCATCAAGCAACCACGCGATTTTGATTTGTGGAACACCGAAGATGGCGCGATGTTGATGTATGTCGGACATGCACGGTTGTGTTTATTCGGGACCGCTGTGGACGAAATAGGCGACATTGCTCCTAGCAGTGACTTTGGAATCGCCATGGCGTGACTTAGGAGTAATTACGGTGATGCGGTGGACGGCGCCCCGACCGGCATCGATGTGCCAAGTTGGTCGTTGTCACAACCCATCTGGGGAGAGCCGTCTACCCCATCACCGAAATTGGCCAGGTAGGACTCAAGTCGGCTTGCGCGGTTGGAAGATCTTAGGGCCTTTGTCTTCGTGCGGCACTTGTGCTGCATGCAAAAGTAAAACTGGTGCCGGATTTCGGAATTGAACCGAAGACCTACCGCTTACAAGGCGGTTGCTCTACCCCTGAGCTAATCCGGCGCTGATTTGAGTGCGGGTTGGTAGCGCAAGCGGGCGGCGGAGGCAATCTTTGGTGTTGGGTGCCGCGAATTCCCTCAGGCCGGCGGTTTGTAAGGGTGCCAGTGGCGGTTTTCGTTGGTGTCGCGGCAGCGGAAGGTGCTGGCGACCGTCTCGCAATATTGGAACGCGCCGGTGTGGGCGTTCAGCTCTAGCGAGGCGCCGGTTTTGGTTGTGATCAGGAGCGTGCGTTGGTCCTGTTGGAAGAATACCGGACCTTCGTGCCAATTGATCGACGATACGCTGTGCGAGAATTGTTCGATCTCGGTTTCTTGGAACAGGTCTGCGAGGCGGTAGGATTTGACCAGCTTGCCGTCCGGCGCGACGACCACGAGCACTTGGCCGTAGCCGCGGTTGTGCCAGTTGTCGATCGTGACCAGGTGCCCGTCGTTTGCGACGTTGAATTCCACCGGCGCGATGGGGTTTAGCAGCACAGTTTCGGCGATGAGTTTGTATGAGCGGTCTTGATCGCGGCGATAGAATTCGGCGGTGGCGTAGTTGCCCTTGTGCGCGCCCTTAAATCCAACCGTGTCGCCAATGCTGTTGCCTGGAACGATGCGCACAAAATAGTCGCGCGAGGTGCTGAAGACCTCTTTCGTTTGCGGACCCGGCCAATCGTCGGCCGAGGCCGGGGCCGAGACCAGCAAGAGCGCGAGCGTTGCGAGCATGGGTGTGCGGGCATTAATCATGGCGGATGTCCCTCGGCCGGTGCCAATCGATGCACGAAAAGTGTGGCCCTTTGCGGGCAGGCGCTTGTCCGGTTAGGTTCTCGCCCGATGTTCTTTAACAGTTTGCTTATGGCGTTCCGGGAGTTGCGCGCAAATTTGCTGCGCACCGGATTAACCGCGCTTGGTATTATTATCGGCGTTGCCGCGGTCGTCATTGTCGTGACGATCACGCAGGGCGTTTCGAGCCAGGTGGTCGATCAGATTTCGGCGATGGGCAGCAATCTGATCATGGTCGAATCCATTTCCGGGCGCGGTCAGCGGCAGCGGCAAACACCGTTCAAACTGGACGATGCCGAGGCGATCGAGCGGGACGTGGCGGGCGTCTCCGGCGTGGCGCCGGTTGCGAGCGCGGGCTTGAAGTTCACGGCGAGCGGGCGCGATTACTCGACCCGGGTGACGGCGACGACGATTGCGTTCTTCGATGTGCGCAACTGGAAAATGGCGATCGGGCGGAAGTTCAGTGCGGGCGAAGTGCGCAGCGGGGCGCCGGTTTGCATCCTCGGTGAAACCGTTCGGCGGGAATTGTTCGGGCAGCAGAATCCGTTCGGCGCGACGGTGCGCTCGGGCACGTTTTCGTGCCGCGTGATCGGGGTGTTGCTGTCGAAGGGGCAGTCGATCGTGGCCGACGATCAAGACGACACGATCCTCATGCCGCTATCGACCTATCATCGCCGTTTGGCCGGCGATACGAATGTGCGCTCGATCTGGATAACGGCGGCGACGGCGGGCGATATCGACCGCGTGAAGGAGTCGGTCACGACGCTGATGCGCGAGCGGCGGGGGTGGCGCGAGGGGCAGGTCGAGAATTTTCGCGTGACGGATTCGCGCGAGGTCATACGCACCGTGGGGTCGACGATGGCGCTGATGTCGATGGGGATTTCCGGGATTGCCGCGATCAGTTTGCTGGTCGGCGGCATCGGCATCATGAATGTCATGCTGGTCGCCGTGACGGAGCGTACGCGCGAGATCGGCATCCGGCTTGCGATCGGCGCGCGCGGGCGCGATGTGTTGATGCAGTTCTTGATCGAAGCCGCGGTGTTGGCGGGCGTGGGCGGGATTGTGGGCGCCGTCATCGGACTTGCCGCCGCGGCCGCCATTGTGAGTTCGATCGGCGTGCCGTTCGTGCCGAGCACGCAGATTGTGGCGCTGGCGTTTGCGTTTTCGGCGAGTATCGGCATCGCGTTTGGGTTCTTCCCGGCGTTACGCGCGGCACGGCTCGATCCGATCGAGGCTTTGCGCTACGAGTGAGTATGACCGA
>JAIOQG010000212.1 GCA_021413465.1 Alphaproteobacteria bacterium
GGAGCTGGGGAGGGTACGAAAGCCTCATCGTCCCCGCCCACCCCGGCCGCACCGTCAAGAAATTCGACCACAAAGGTCCGTTGATCCGCATTCACGCAGGGCTCGAAGCCGCCGAAGACCTGATCGCGGACCTTGACGCAGGGCTGGATCGTCTAAAGAAAACAGCATGAGCACCAAACAAACGCTCTCCCACGACGCGTTCCTCGCCACCGTCAAGTTCGACGCGCAGGGCCTCGTCGCCGCCGTGGCGCAAGACGCGAAGGACAATCGCGTCCTTATGGTTGCGTGGATGAACCGCGAAACCCTCGCCCGCACGCTGGAGACCCGCGACGTCACCTACTGGTCGCGCTCCCGCGGCGAAGTTTGGCGCAAGGGCGAAACCTCCGGCCACACGCAGCGCCTCGTCGAAGCCTGGATCGATTGCGACGGCGACACACTGCTGCTCAAGGTCGATCAAACCGGCCCCGCCTGCCACACCGGTGCACCGACCTGCTTCTTCTCTCAAGCGAAACTCTAGATGCCCTTCGACAAACAGCGCGAGGACTTCCAAGCACGCGCCAAACGCGCGAAACAAATGGGCTCGCCCCAACGCCTTGCCGAACGCAAAGCCGCAAACATACTCAACGCGCGCGAGCGCGTGGCTCTCCTGCTCGACAGGGACACGTTCTCCGAAGCCGGATTGTTCGCGACCTCGATCAAACCCGACGTTCGCGACAAGACGCCCGGCGACGGCGTCGTCTCCGGCTTCGGCAAAGTCGCGAACCGCATGGTCGGCGTGAACGCCGCCGACTTCACGACACTCGGTTCCTCGTCGGCGGAAGTTCACGGCAAAAAGCAATACTGGGTGCGCGAGACCTGCCGCAAGAACGGCATCCCGATGGTCAGCCTCATGGAATGCGCAGGCGGCCGCATCCCCGACATCATGGGCGCCGCCGGCATCGGCCGCGCCGGCGAAGGCGCGCGCTACACCCACAGCCGCGAAACGCCGTGGGCCTCGGCCGTGCTTGGCCTCACCTACGGCGGCGGCGCCTTCACCTGCATCAATTCCGATTTCGTCGTCATGCGCAAAGGCGCCGTGCTTGCGGTCTCGAGCTCGATGGTGACGTCCGTTGCGATCGCCGAGGACAGCGACCCCGAAGCGCTCGGCGGTTGGCGCCTGCACAGCGAAAACACCGGCTTCGTCGACGCCGTCGTCGACAGCGACGAAGAAGCGATCGCGCAACTCAAAGCCTTCCTGAGCTACCTTCCCGACAACGCGAACCAAGCGCCGCCCGTTGCGACGACCATCGCCGCCGCGCCGGATGCGCAAAAGCTCGACACACTCGTCCCCGAAAGCCGCGCCAAGACCTACGACATCCGCACGGTCGTCAAAGCGATCCTCGATAAGGACAGCTATTTCGGAATCAAGGAACGCTTCGCCAAGGTCGCCGTCACCGCGCTCGGCCGCCTGAACGGCCGCAGCGTCGGCATCGTCGCCTCGAACCCGATGTTCAAGGGCGGCGCGCTCGACCCGGACTCGTGCGACAAGATCGCGAGCTTCATCGTGCTTTGCGACAGCTTCAACATCCCGCTGATCTTCCTCGCCGACACGCCGGGCTTCCTCGTCGGCGCGGAAAGCGAAAAGCGCCGCTTACCCGGCAAGATCATGAACTTCATGGCGGCCCTCGAACTCTCGACCGTGCCCAAGATCGCGCTCGTCCTGCGCAAATCCTATGGCCAAGCCTATCTCAACATGGCCGGTGGACGCGCCGACATAACGGCAAGCTGGTTCTCCGGCGACATCTCGTTCATGGACCCGGCCGTCGCAGTCAACGTCGTCTACGCCGTCAAACCCGGCGAACAACCGGAACGTTACGAGCAGCTTTTGAAGGACGTTTCGTCGGGCGCCACAGCCTACGAACTCGCAGCCCCCTTCATGGCCCAAATGGTGATCGACCCCAACGACACCCGCCGCTATCTGATCGACATGCTCGAAATCCTGACGCGCCGCATGACCAACGGCGTCGGACAGCACCGCTTGGCCAATTGGCCCCCCGCCTTCTAACCAACCCACGAGACCCCATGGCCCGCAGCACCGTCAAAACCGAAATCACCGGCAAAGTCTGGAAAATCACCGCCGAGAAAGGCCAGCGCCTGGCCGAAGACGAACCCATCGTCATCCTCGAAAGCATGAAGATGGAAATTCCGGTCGCAGCTCCGCTCGCCTGCACGGTCTTGGAAATCGTTGTCAGCGAAGGCGATTCAGTCACCGAAGGCGATGTGATCGCTCACATCGAAACCTGAGATAAAACTCAGTGCATGAAATCGTCGTTATCCGCAGGCCCACCGCGATCGAGATTCGGGAACGCGAGTAGGGCGACGCCGATAACAAGGCCCACCAACAACCCAACGCCGGTCGCCACCAGCGCCCCTTCGGCGGCCCAGGCAAATAAACCACCGGTAACAACGGTCGGAATGCATAGAAGATAGCGCACACTGCGTCCCGAACTACGCCGCTTGGCCATCCGCCTCTCCAAAGATGCCCGCAAGATGCGCATTAAGAAACTTGCCCTGCGGGTCAAGCCGCTTTCGCAACGCGCAATAGTCGTCGAAACGCGGATAGAGCCTGGAAAGTTCCGCCGCTTTCAGCGTGTGCAACTTGCCCCAATGCGGCCGCCCGCCATAGCGCTTGAAGATCGCTTCCGCCGCGCCGAATAACTCGTCGTAAGACTGCTTGTGATACTGGTGCACGGAAATGGTGACCGCGTCGCGCTTGTAGAACGGCGACAGCCATATGTCGTCAGCCTTCACGAAGCGGAATTCCAGCGGATAGACCCCGGCGATCTTGCGCGCGCGAATGACCTCGGCAATCTCGCGTACGCAATCCGCCCCGTTTGCCGCCGGTACGGAGTATTCCATTTCATTGAACCGAATATTGCGCGGGCTCGGAAAAATTTCATGGCTCCAGCGTGCCCGCGACGACGCGCCCATCGACGCTTTCGTGAACATTTGCTGCATCCGCGCCGAAAGGCTGGGCAGGAAGCGCGCGACTTCGCAACCGTACTTGAACGTACGTTGATCGGCGGTCACCTTCTCGCCGCGCGCCGCCATGTCTTCCGAACTCACAGGCTCCGCAACGGTTTCCGACGTCTCATCGAGCGATTTCGCCACCACATCGTTTGAATAGGGAAACCAAAAGAACTCGAAATGGCGGTGGGCGTCGCGCTGTTTTGCCAGGTCGCGCCAGCATTCGCTCGCCGGCATCACCCAGTTCTTTTCGCGCAGTTTGTAAGCTTTTTTCACGTTGAGCGTTAACTCGCTCATGACGCCGAGCGATCCGAACGACACCCGCCCCGCTTCCCAAACATCGCTGTTGGACGACTGCGAACAGTCCAGAACCTGCCCGTCCGCCGTGACCAAGCGAAAGGCCCGAACCTCGGCTGAAAGACTGCCGAGCGTGGGACCGGTCCCATGCGTGCCGGTGCCTACCGCACCCGCGATGGCCTGCCGGTCGATATCGCCTTGGTTTTTGAGCCCGACGCCGGCATCGAACAATGGCCGCCCCAGCGAGTGAATCTTGCTGCCCGCACGCACGGTCGCCGTCAAAGTGTTCGCGTCGGCCGCCACCACGCCTTGAAAATCGTCGAGCGAGATCAACGTGCCGTTGGTTTGCCCCAGCGCGGTGAACGAGTGTCCCGATCCGACGACCCGCACGGGCCCCACACCCTCGCGCACCGCCGCAACGATTTCGCTCTCGGACTTGGGCTTCGAGAATTTCTGAGGCTGAGAACGAACCCACCCCGACCAGTTCGTCCACTCCATTATTCCACCTTCAGCGGACCGGTCGCCTTATGAAAAGAGTCGGCGCGCTGCCGCCCGTCGGCGATCTGCTCGCGATTGAGTTTTCGTTCCAGTAGTTGCGTAGGCAAAGGCGCGTTCCGATCGATGCGAAGATTGTCGTTGTTATAAGGCACGCCCGTGAAACCGCCACGCGCCGCACAAATGAAGAACTTGTAGGCTTCGACCTCGTCCTTCGGCACGCCGTCGCCCGCCTCAAGCATGGTCGCGTAATTGTACTGACCCTGGGCCAGGCCATAATTCGCCGAATAACCGTACCACTTCGCCGCCAGCGCCAAGTCTTTGGGCACACCGAAGGCATATTCGTACATCGAACCGATATCGAACATCGAAAGCGGATTGCCGGCCGCCGCCGCTTGCAGGTGATACTGCATCGCCTTTGCATAGTCTCGCTGCACTACGCCGGGCTTGCCGTCCATATATTCGACGCCTAAACGATGCGCCGCGCCCGCCTCGCCATGCGCCGCTGCAGCAGTCCAAGTGGCGATGGCTTCGGGATAAAGACCTTTTGAGAATTGCTGCTGGCCGGGATCGTTGAGATCGGGCCCGTCACCCATGGGATCTTTGAGCCCCGCGCTCGCCTCGCTCCCAACTGGTTTCTCTGGCACAGCGCTGCGGCCCCAAAAAAGGAATGCGCCGGCGCCCAAGGCTGCAACAACCACAACCCCTATCAGCCACCTGAAAGGCATTTCGAATTCTCCCGAAAACTTGCGCCCCGATCCTAACCGAAGCCTCAACGGATCGGTATAGGCGCGCTTGACGCGCCGCCGGGGACAAAACGGCTCTCTGAAACAATGGCGACCCCGTGAGGAGCCCCATAGTTAGTCCGGCCAAGCACTTAACGTGTCAACCCACCGATAGTGCGCCCTTTGCCTCGAAGAGGCGTCGGCGCGCACCTCCTGCAGCACCTGGCCGGCGAGGTCCTAGACCTTGCGCCCCCGACGTGCCTCGGGATCGATCGAGAGCACGAGACGGTCGGCGTCGGTGAATTGGGCCTTCTGGCGGAAGGCATCGTGATAGGGGGAGCGTCCGCTCGCCTGTCGCGGCCTTCGTCGCAAACCCTCAGCGCCAGCTCATCCGCTCGCGGACCGACACAACCCTGAGATGCCGGAGAGCGGCAAATCTAATCCGTGCCATCACGCCATCACATTGGCGGCGCCCGGCCATTTGCTGCATCACGCTGCCGTCACAGTGCCATCACATGTGGCGGTAGACGGGGGCGAATTCAAAGCCGAATGGCGGAGCTAATTTCGACCCACAACTGTAACGTGCCTGCTGTGGGCGGCCGTTCGACGTGCTTCAATCCCGCCGACAGACACCGCAGTGTCCGTGCCGCGCGTGCGAAGTGGCAGATTTCATATGCTCGCATTTTCAAGTAGCAGCGCCGCACGACGCACGGCGAAAACCTTGAGAAACTTAGCAGAATTGCGCCGAAAAATCAATCGATCTCGCGTCCCCGAGCGGCGGATCGTACGCCGGCAGTAACCGGCTATCGCCGACGATGCACGGTAATCGAAGGAGGTTCGCATTATGTCACTTCATTTCAAAAACTTTAGTGCACTCCAACCCCAGATACTAATCCACGTTGAGAGTTCCGGGGAATATGTTTCATGTCCCCGTATTTCAATTCAAGCTTGCTTCGCGAGCCCCAAAGCGCCCGCTTGCCGAATGAAACCTACGCGAACTTTGCTGTAAACGGTCCGTCGAAATATCGGTGGACATATGTATCGTGTCCCCGGATATTCCGTGTTGCCGCGCGTCCGCAAATTTAAGGAGCGAGCAGGTCTTCGTTGGGGTCTATGGAATTTCCAACCGTCCAGCGCGCCACTCTCGAAGCACCATTTCGGCAGTGAGGCCGATGAATGGTTCTGGACTCTTGCAAACCTCTTCAAGCACTGGCAGCGCCAGATTCTCATCCAATGGCAGCAAATACGTCGCGGCAGACGATCGAACTGCAGGGCCGGTGTCTGACAGAAGCTCAGTTAGCACTTGCCTGCCTTTGTCCGGCAAGTGGCGCAGCTGTCGAACGACCGCAATCTTTTGATCAAATGCGTCATTGGTGGCCTCAACATCTCCAAGAATTTTACCCGCGCCATGGGCAGCTGCCGCAATGCGAAACGCCGTTTTCAAATCCGACACCATCAATGTGTCCCTCCAAACCGGCTCAACACTGACACTCCAAATTCGTACTGCTGATCGAAGGATTAGAAAATACGGGGACATGATACATATTCCCCCCGTACCTCGATGCAAGCCGCCCCACGACCACTAGGCACACTTGACTTTTTGTGCGCCCGTTCCATCTTTGTTCAAGCTCGCAAAACCCTCGGCGTTCCATGGCCCGCCTCGCCCGCATCGTGGTCCCCGGTCTTGCCCACCACGTCACCCAACGCGGCAACCGTCGCGAACCGATCTTCTTCGAGCCCGGCGACCAAGAAGTGTATCGCGATCTGCTCGCCGAGCAAGCGTTGAAGGCGCGCATCGCGGTTTGGGCCTATTGTTTGATGCCGAACCATGTCCACCTGGTTGTCGTTCCCCATGACGTCGAGGGGTTAGGCCGCGCCATCGGCGAGACACATCGGCGCTATACGAACTTCATCAACGCGCGCGGGCGGTGGACCGGGCATTTGTTCCAAAGCCGATTTGCCTCTGTCGCGATGGACGAAGCCCACCTGATCGCGGCGGTGCGTTACGTCAGCCTGAGCCCTGTGCGCGCTCGCTTTGTCGCGCAGCCTGAAGACTGGGCGTGGTCGAGCGCCCGCGCGCACCTCCGCGGCGTTGGCGACGGCCTTGTCGTCGTCGAGCCCATGACGGACCGGCTCGGCGCGGTCGGGATCGCAGAACTCCTGCGCCCCAGTGCCGAAGACGGCGCCGCCTTCGCCGCCCTGCGCAGCGCCGAAACGACCGGCCGACCATTGGGAAACGCCGACTTCATCGCAGGCCTCGAGCGCCTGCTCGGCCGCCCCATCGCGAGGCGCGCCGCGGGCCGCAAACCCGTCGATCCGGGCACGCTTCAGCCGAACCTGCTATAGTTTGCAAGCGATAGGGAATGGGGAATATGTATCATGTCCCCGCATTTTCAAGTGTTCGACCAAGGCGGGCGCGCGCGTGCATTCGCAACCATGATCGAAGGGCTCGCGAGCGCGAAGGCGGCGGGGTTGTCGCCTGAGGCCGTCAAGATGGCGTTGCAATACATCGACGAAGGATCGCCACGCGAGGCATAGGGCTATTGGTATTTCCGCCGCTTGAACGCGGCGACATCTGCGGGCGCGAGCTTGAACCATTCTCCGTTCGCGCGGCGATCCGCGAAGCGCCGGTGCCAATACGCTTCGATGCCTGCCGGATCGTCAGTGCGGATCGTGTGTGCGAGCGTCGCAGCGTCCGGGAGAGATACCTTGATCTCTTTGACGCGCCGTTCCAGTTCTTCACTGCGACCGATCTTGTAGAACGCGCCTGATCGAATTAGATAGACGAGCCCTTCGACGCTCGGGTGCGCTCTGTTGATTGTGGGCGCGGCCTCGCCCGGTAGCAGCGACAGCACGTCCGCGTAGTCTGGCCGCTCGGAACACCACGCGCGAAGGTTCTCTAGTAGCGCAGCGCCTTTGAAGCGCGAGTAGAACGTGTTCTCGTTCAAAAAATCAGGATCGACTTTTCGGTACATTCGCAATTCCGCGCTCGTTGGGAACTTGCGGTAGTGGCGAGCGGCCTCGGATAGCTTTCGCATCACCGTGTCTTGGTCTAGCCGGGAAATCTTTTCGTTCGCAGAAAAGCCCGCTTCGACAAGTGCGTCCCCCCAGCGCGCCCAATACACGCCGCGCCACTGGCCTTCACGAATGCCGGTCTCGTTCTCGAACGTCTGCCTGCCAGGCGCGCGGCCCCCGTTGGCTGCCGCTACGCGGCGTATCTCTTCGAGGATGTGTTCTCGTTTCAGTGCCGGACCTCTCTCGTGCTGCACCGGTGCTGCATGGAATGCTGAAAGTGGCGACCCCGGGAGGAATCGAACCTCCGACCCACTGCTTAGAAGGCAGTTGCTCTATCCGCTGAGCTACGGGGCCAAGCGTGCGACCCGCTAGTGGGTCCACTGACCCTTGCGAGTATACTTGAAATTGTCGGCATAGGCCCGCACCGACCGTTTAATCTCTTTTGGCTCGAAGACTTGGAACGCAATCCTGTGCCTTTCGGCATAGGCGACCGCCTCCTCGCGCTGGTCGAACGTCAGCCGAACCTGGCCCTGCATATCGCCCGAACCGGTCCAACCCATCAACGGGTCGATGCGCCGCGCCTCTTCGGGCTCGAACTCAAGCACCCATTCTTTGGCATTGGCCTGGCCGGACTGCATGGCATTCCGAGCGGGTCTATAGATGCGAGCAAGCATGGCGTTAACCGGATCCGCTAGTTGACCGCTGACCCCTACTGCCAACCCGCCCCTCAATCAAGGGTGCGGCTCTCAGAGGTGTTCCTTGAACCAGCGCACTTGGCCGCCCAAGAATTGGCTGTGCCAGGGCTCGTTCGCATAACAGTCGAAATGCCCGCATTCGAAGAGTTCGAGCTTTTTCGGCTCGCCCGCCCGATGAAAGGCTTGCCGTGCCAAATTCACGGGAATCAGGCTGTCGTGTATGGCAACTTGCATCAGCAAGGGTTTCGGCGCGATCAGCTCGATAAAGGCGTCGGCCACATATTCTGTCGCACGCGCCACCGATTCCAGCGAAATCCGGTTCACCCAATTGGTGGCCGTTTGACCCGTGGACGTGAACCAGGCCAACGCATCGCTCGAGGCGAGAAACGCAGGCTGCCCCGGCTCGTTGACGACCGGCAGCCAACCGCCCTCGCCACCGGCGTTTCGCACCGCGTGATCGTCTGCAAGCATCTGAAGCAGCCCGTTGTAAACCGGACGAGAAATCAAAGAGATCAAGGCGTGCGGCACATTCAGCGCCGGCGCTTGAACCGCAATGACCTTAACCCGCGGATCGACCGCGCCCACGAACAAGGCGTGCCCGCCGGAGTAAGACGTCCCCCAAAGGCCGATCCGGTTGGGATCGATGCCGGGTTGCGCGCTGATAAAAGTCAGAGCCGCTCGGATATCGTCGTGTTGCAGCTGCGGTATAACGCGGCCGCGCGGCTCACCGTCGCTGGCGCCAAGGTAGCGGTAATCGAACACCAAGACGGCAAAACCCTCACGCGCAAAGCGCAGAGCAAACCCTTCCAGTTGCTGCTCTTTCACCGCCGACGCGCCATGAGACATCACAATCGCCGGAACGGAAGTCTCATCCGCTGTCGTTTCCGGCCGATACAGCCAGCCTCGGCACATGAGGTTGCCGCTTTGAAAGGCTACGTCGGTTCGCACGCAACTTCCCTCTCGACTCGCGCGCTAGCATTACAAGGCCGCGGGTAAACCGAAAGTTGCCAAAACGCCATTTTACACAAGTGAGTCAAAACAGTTGCGGCACTCAAGGGTGCCGCCGCCAAACGAACGTGCTTTTTCGCACAATGCAACGGCTCCAATTCGATTTCTGACGAAGTCGGCGCGGGCGGGGTCACACTCTGCACGCGCAAAATAAAGTACAGCCCGACGCGATGAAGGATTTTTATTGCCACTATTGGCAACGGCACGGCAGCAGCATCTGGCCGAAGCGCTGTCCGGCATCGATTTGGCAGCGGAATTCGACAGACGAATCGTGCGCCCCCAAGAAGGGGAACTTATTTTGGAAAAAATTGGTCGGGGCGAGAGGATTTGAACCTCCGGCCCTCTGGTCCCAAACCAGATGCGCTACCAGGCTGCGCTACGCCCCGTCCAAGTGGAAGGCCGCTGCAATAGGGCTTTGGCAGCTCGCCCGCAAGGGGTGTGACGCATTGTCATGAATTCCACTTGCGCGGCAACCCACCGCTGTCGGTGCCTAATTTGCGCTATCGAACAAGCGATGGCGCACGCGGTCGCCAACCTTGATACCAAGCGTCGCGGAAACGCCGCCCGCAATTTCCAGCACACCGCGCGCGGCACCGCCCGAAGGGATTTGTTCGAGACTGAGCGGCGTTGTTTTGGCGGCAATCGTGATGATCTTACCGTCTGCGCCGACAAAAATAATATCGAGCGGGATGTAAGTATTCTTCATCCAAAACGCGATTTGTTGCGGTGGGTCGTAGTCGAACAGCATGCCTCGATCCGCAGCAAGACTTCGACGGAACATAAGCCCCCGGTTTCGATCGCTTTCCTCGCGCACGACCTCAACCATGAACGTGCGGGTTCCAGTCGCCGTATCGATGGTCAAACGCTCAAGCCCCCCAGCTTGCGGGGGCGCCGATACGGCCAATGCGAGATAGAGCAAAAGATACATGCTTCGCACGATAGGCGGAGTTCGCCTTCGGCCGCAACTGCCGCCACAAGACGCCGGGCGCAAAAAAAGGGCACCACGCCGGTGCCCCGCTTTTTTTCTTAACGAACGGCCGTACTAACTTAAGGTCTTGCCTCAAATTCAGCGGGCGAAACTAAGCGAACGCTCCGGGGCGAAATAGGAAGCTCCGGCATCAGATGGATCTCCGTCGCCGTCAATCCCTTTGGACCGCGGCCGACGCGCACCAAAACCCATTGGTTCTGCCGCAGTTCGCGAATATTGAACTTACGAAGCAGGTCCATGTGCACGAAGATGTCGTCGGCGCCGCCCCGAGCAACCACAAACCCGAAACCCTTCGGCCGGCTGAACCACTTGCATTCGGCTTCGATCGCCGGCCCAGTTGGCTCTTGCAGCAGGATTTCGCGTGCCCGCGCGCGCTTCGGCGAACTTGCACTAGAAGAACCGGTGCTGACGACGATCCCCCCGGACTCGGCCCCTGCGGGTGCTGCGGTAGAGTTATCGAGGCTATGCAGCTTACGCGCTTGCAGGCCCTTTACTTTTTGTATCACGTCGCACTCGACCGTCGCCCCTTCGAGAACGGTCGTGCACCCGTATTCTTCGATCACTGTGCGATGTAAAAGGACGTCCCCGGTGACATCCTTCGAAACGATAAAGCCAAACCCCTTAATGGGATCGAACCATTTTACTGTGCCCTTGACCCGGATTGCCCCATTATCCGGCGGGTCGATAATTGGTGTGTCCACTGAACGCGCTCCCTGTCTTCTCGTCTCGCCACACTTCCATGCAAGTGCTGCGTGTCGTTCTTGCACAATACACAAAAAATTCACGAGCGAAAGACAATGCGCGAATCAAATGACTTTTCGTCAGTCGTTTTGTGTGGATGACAAGTCCCCTTTTGCGCGCGCCCCGTGTGTCGCACAACTTACCAACGCTTCTCGCCACAATTTCGCCATCGATGTTGACGAACGCCCACGTTAAATCGTGAATGATCTCACAGTTTCTGGAGTGCCGCACAAATGGACATGACAGGCGAATACAAAATCGCGGCACCGCGCGAACGCGTGTGGGCCGCGCTGAACGATCCGGAAATTTTGCGCCGCGCCATTCCGGGTTGCGAAGAGCTCACAAAAACGTCGGACACCGAACTTGAAGCGGTGGCGAAAGCCAAGATCGGTCCCGTCAGCGCACGCTTCAAAGGTAAGGTCGTACTCTCCGACATGAACCCTCCAGCCGGCTACACGTTAACGGGTGAGGGGTCCGGCGGCGCCGCGGGCTTTGCCAAAGGCGAAGCGAAAGTCTCTCTGACCGAAGACGGCGACGCAACGATTTTGCGCTACACAGTCAAGGCAACGATCGGCGGCAAACTCGCCCAACTCGGACAACGTCTCGTCGACGGTGCCGCGAAAAAAATGGCCGACGAATTTTTCGACAAGTTCAGCGACCTCGCCGGTGGCAAGGTGAAACCACCGGCCATGGTGGAAGTCGTCACCGGTAAGCCTCCCGCAGCCGCGAACGACAACCGCAGCCCAAACATGATGGAGCCGCCGACCTGGCTGCCCGCGGCGATCATAATCGCGGCCATTATAGTGGTGTTGGTTGTACTCTTGATCTAAGCGGGCGGTTGACCCTGACGCCGGCACATGAATACGCTCAACCGACTGAGCGCCCCTGCACGACCCGATCCCAGCGCCAAACCCGCGCTCCCGACGAGTTACACTATATAAGGAGACAAACTATGCCCGGCATAGCCATGACCGTGAACGGCAAACCCGTCAGCGGCGACGTCGAAACCCGCACGTTACTCGTCCAATTCCTGCGCGAAACCCTCCGCCTGACCGGAACACATGTTGGCTGTGACACCAGCCAGTGCGGCGCCTGTGTCGTCCACGTTAACGGCAAGGCCGTCAAAGCCTGCACGATGTTGGCAGTGCAAGCCGAAGGCGCGCAGATCACGACCATCGAAGGCTTGGCCAAGGACGGCAAGCTTCACCCGGTGCAAGCCGCCTTCAAGGAACATCACGGCCTGCAATGCGGCTTCTGCACGCCGGGCATGATCATGACCGCCGTCGATTTAATCCGCCGCATCCCGAACCTCGACGAAACGACGATCCGCCAGCAACTCGAAGGCAATCTCTGCCGCTGCACCGGCTATCAGAACATCGTCAAAGCGATCAAAGCCGCGGCCGATGAAATGAAGGGGGCACACGCATGACCGCTTCCATCATCGGCTCCCCCGTCAAACGCAAAGAAGATCACCGCTTCATCACGGGCCAGGGCCGCTACACCGACGACATCAATCGCCCGGGCCAAGCGCACGCCTATTTCCTCCGCTCGCCGCACGCCCACGCCAAGATCAAAAGCATCAAGGCCGATGCTGCACGTGCGAAGACCGGCGTCGTCGCAGTTTTCACCGGCGCCGATTTTGCGCTCGACAAACTTGGCGGCCTAATCTGCGGCTGGATGATCACGTCGAAAGACGGTTCGCCGATGAAGGCGGGCGCTCACCCCGCGCTCGCGGTCGATACGGTGCGCTATGTCGGCGACCACGTCGCTATCGTCATCGCCGAAACGCACGCAATCGCCAAAGACGCAGCCGAACTCATCGAAGTCGACTACGAAGAATTGCCCGTCGTCACCGATCCGGCCAAAGCCCAATCTTCGGGCGCGCCGCAAATCCATGCAGAGGCGCCCAACAACACGATCTATCAGTGGGAACTCGGCAACAAGCTCGATACCGAAGCGGCGTTTAAGAAGGCGGCACACACCGTCAAGCTGAACGTCGTCAACAACCGCCTGATCCCGAACGCGATGGAGCCTCGCGCAGCCGTTGGCGAATATGACGACGGCACCGGCGGCTACACTTTGTATACGACAAGCCAGAACCCGCACGTCGCGCGCCTCGTCATGTCGGCCTTCATCGGCATCGCGCCCGAACATAAGCTGCGTGTCGTGGCCCCCGACGTCGGCGGCGGCTTTGGCTCGAAAATCTTCATCTATGCCGAGGAAGTGGTCTGCACCTGGGCCTCGAAGAAAGTGAAGCGCGCGGTTAAATGGACCGCAGAACGCTCGGAGTCATTCCTTTCCGACGCCCACGGCCGCGACCACGTGACCAGCGCCGAACTCGCCCTCGACGCCGACGCGCATATCTTAGGTTTCCGCGTTAAGACCACGGCGAACCTCGGCGCCTACATGTCGACGTTCTCGTCGTCGGTCCCGACCTACCTCTACGGTACGCTACTGTCGGGTCAGTACAACATCCCCGCGATCTATTGCGAGGTCGACGCGGTCTACACGAACACCGCGCCCGTCGATGCCTATCG
>JAIOQG010000213.1 GCA_021413465.1 Alphaproteobacteria bacterium
GTGCTCCAACTCCGTCATGCGGCGCCCCATGTAAACGCGCGCAAGCTCCAGAAAGACCTCTTCCTTGCTTTCGAAGTTCGAATAGATCGCGCCCTTCGAATAGCCGGCCTCCGCCGAAATCAGATCGATCGACGCGCCGCCATAACCGTGGCGCGCGAACACGCGCTCGGCCGCAGCCAAAAGCCGTTCGCGGGTCTGCGCCTGTTGTTCGGCGCGGGTCAAACGTGCGGGTCGCATGGGGCTTGTTCCTGCATTCGCTTTCATTGCCAGAGCACGAGAAGAATAACAATTGATTTTTGAATACCATATGGTATTTGTAGTGAAAATTGGGTTTATGATCATGGAACACTCGGCCACGTCCCGGGTCATCATCGTCGGCGCCGGTCCCGTTGGTCTTGGCGCAGCGCTCGAACTGGCTCGCTTCGGCGTGCGCAGCGTATTGATCGAAAAGCATGACGACACGTCCTGGCACCCCAAGACGCGCGTCTTCAACACGCGAACGATGGAAATTGCGCGCGGATGGGGGCCTGCGGTCTACAAGCGCCTGCGCAGCATCGACGCCCCAGACGGCTGGAAGAGCCCGATCCGCTTTCTCTCAAGCCTGACCGGTGAGGAATATGGCGTGATCGACACGAAGGGCTTCGCGGGACCGGGGCCCGAGATCAGCCCGGCACTCGCATTGCTGTCGTCGCAGGAAAAGGTCGAGAAGATCCTGCTCGACGCGGTTCGCGCGACAAACTTGGTCGACGTGCGGTTTGGCACCGAGGCGCTGCGCGTCGTCAAGGGAGGCGCTGCCGGTGACGACGAGGCTGTCCTGGAAATCAAACACACGGCCAGTGGCAAGACAGCGCGACTGTCCGGTCCGGCATTGATCGCGGCCGACGGCGCGGCAAGCCGCATTCGCGGCGAACTTGGGCTTCATCTGGAGGGCCCCCAAGGCCTGTCGCACATCATCAACTGTTACTTCAAAGCGGACATCGAGCGTCATATCGCGCATCGCAAAGGCTGCATTCTTTTTGTTTCGAACGAGCGGGCGACTGGCGTCCTTCAGCCGCTTGATGCGGCGGGCCGATGGCTGTGCCAGATCGGTGTCACGCCCGAGCAATGGTCGCTCGATGTCTTTACCAAGGCGCAGGCGCAGGACTGGATTCGCGCCGCGACCGGCATTGCCGGTCTTGAGGCCGAGATCGTGACAATGGGGCTTTGGCGTCTCAACGCAACGATCGTCGAGCGCCTCGTTCAAGGCCGGGTTATTTTTTGTGGCGACGCGGCGCATCAGTTCCCACCGACCGGCGGCCTGGGTGTGAACTCGGGCGTGCAAGGCATGCACAACGCGATGTGGAAGCTTGCATACTGCGTCCAGGGCAAGGCGGGCTGGCCGCTGCTCGAAACGTACCAGACCGAACGTCACCAGCTGACCCAACGCATCGTCAACCAGTCGCTGCAGAACTCGATCAACGTCAACCGCATCTTCGCCGCCGCGGCCAAGGGCGGCGAAAGCGGTCTGAGCACGGACGATGTGGTCGCCTCGTCGCGGCGCTACGGCAATCACTCCGGCGTGGAGTTCGGCGCAGCGTATGCATCGCCAGCCGTCATTGGCGATGGAACATCCGCGCCGACTGTCGCCGACACTTACGCCGACTACATCCAATCGGCCACGCCGGGTTGCCGCGCGCCACATGTTTGGCTGGGGCAGCCCAAGGCGCAACTGTCGACGCTCGATCTCATCGGACCTTCGTTCACGCTCTTGGCGGCGCCGGGTGGAGCGCTGTGGCGCGCTCACGCGGCCGAAGCGTCCCGCGCGTGCGGCGTGCCGATCGTGAGTTACATCGTTGGAGAACCGGGGCTGGATGACCATGGCGCCTTCGCGCACGACTATGGGCTGACAGGCGACGGCGCCGTGCTCATTCGCCCCGATGGCCACATTGGTTGGCGCAGCCGAACGGCGGCCACGCAAACAGCACTGATCGAAGCGGTGCACAGCATTCTCGCACACTGAACGGAGTCCGCATTGTCCAATTCCGAAATCACCGCCATTCGCGCCTTGCTCGGCGGGCTTCCGCCAGCCGCGAGTGTGGAAGAGTCACGCGGCCGCTATGACAGCATCGCGCCGATGTTTCCGATGGCTCCCGATGCTGCAACAACGCCGGAGACGATCGCGGGCGTGCGTTGCGAATGGAGCGCAACCCCGGAGGCTCATGCGCACCGGGTCGTCCTCTACCTCCACGGTGGCGGCTATGTCGGCGGATCGGTTGCGAGCCATCGCCACCTTGCAGGCGAAGTTGGCCGCGCTGCCGGCGCCCGTGCGCTGGCGGTTGACTACCGCCTCGCGCCGGAGCATCCGTTTCCTGCCGCCGTCGATGACGCGCTGGCGGTCTACCGCCATCTGTTGAAGAGCGGACGCCGGTCTTCCGACATCGCAATCGCTGGCGACAGCGCCGGGGGCGGCCTCGCCGTCGCGACGCTGCTTGCAGCAAAAGCGGCGGGCTTGCCGCAGCCGGCTTGCGCCTATTGCATCTCACCATGGGTCGATTTGGAGTGCGTTGGTGAGAGCATGGTCAGCCAGGCGTCCGAAGAGCCGATGGTCGTCAGGGCGCAACTGCTGGAGTTCGCGGCTCTTTATCTGAAGGGTGCGTCGCCCCGCGCCGCGCTCGCCGCCCCGATATACGGAGATTTTGCGGGTCTCGCGCCGCTGTTGATTCAAGTGGGCTCGGCCGAGGTGCTGATGGACGACGCCGTTCGACTGGCGCGCGCCGCCGGTGCTGCGCGCGTGCCGGTGCAGCTCGAGATCTGGCCGGAGATGATTCATGTCTGGCCGTTCTTTCATCGAACGCTGACCGATGCACGCCGCGCCCTGGCGCAAGCGGGCGCGTTTATCAGGTCGCATTTCGATCCGCCGAAACAATGATTGGCTTGCCCGCGCGGGCGTATGGAGGTTTTTTGTGAAACTCGCACTTTTCGGTTCGACCGGCATGATGGGCAAAGCCGTGTTGTCTGCGGCGCTGGCCCGCGGGCATGACGACACGATCTTGGCGAGGTCGGCAAGGACCGTAGGCTCCGGCACACGCGTCGTCGTGGGGGATGCGCTTGACCCCAAAGCGATCCGCGAAACGATCAAGGGCGCCGACGCGATCATTCAGTGTCTTGGCGTCGGCGGCATGGGCGACGGCAAGCCCAACAATCTCGTG
>JAIOQG010000214.1 GCA_021413465.1 Alphaproteobacteria bacterium
GTCCAGTAGGCGCCGTGATCGGTGACCCAGGCGCAATGGACGATGGTTTGCGGCCGGGCGGTGTCGAGCATGCGCGCGCGATCGGCGGCGTCGAGGAGGTTCGCTTGCGACCGCGACGGCGCCGTAACAACGTGGCCCGCCGCAGTCAAAGCTTTAACGACGTTACGGCCGATGAGGCCTGTCGCGCCGGTGACGAGAACGCGATCGCTCAAGCATCAAACATGATGACGGAGCGCGCCAGCTCGCCGCGTTTCAGTTCGTCGAAGCCTTCGTTGACTTCGCTGAGTTTGATGCGGCGGGAGATCATTTCGTCGAGTTTGAGTTTGCCCGACATGTAGAAATCGACCAGGCGCGGCATGTCGACGGGGAAGCGGTTCGAGCCCATGAGCGAGCCTTGGATGCGTTTTTCGCCGAGGAAATCGGCGCCGTGCAGTTCGATGTTCACGCCGACCGGGATCATGCCGATGATGTTGGCCGTGCCGCCGCGCGCCAGCATGCGGAAAGATTGCTCAGCGGTCGCTTTTAGGCCGATCGCCTCGAACGAGTGATGCACGCCGCCGCTTGTCAGTTCCATGACTTGCTTCACGGGGTCGCCGTCCTTCGGGTTGACGACATCGGTCGCGCCGAAATGTTTGGCGAGATTGAGCTTCGAGCCTTGCATATCGATGGCGATAATGCGCCCAGCGCCTGCAATCGCCGCACCATTGATGCAGGCGAGGCCCACGCCGCCGCAGCCGATGACGGCGACGGTTTCGCCCGCGCGCACGTTCGAGGTGTGGATCACGGCGCCGACGCCGGTCATCACCGAGCAGCCGATCAAAGCGGCGCGGTCGAGCGGCATGTCCTTGCGGATTTTCACGCAAGCGTGCTCGTGGATCAGCATTTGTTCGGCGAAGGACGACAGGTTCAGGAATTGGTTCATCGGGTCGGCGTCTTTGGCGAGGCGCGGCTTGTCGCCCTTTTGGCGCTTCGTTTCGGGGCTCACGCAGCGCGACATGTGGCCGGTCAGGCAGTGGTCGCAGTGGCCGCAGAACGCCGAGAGGCAGGTGATAACGTGGTCGCCGGGCTTTACGGTGCGCACTTCCGATCCCACCTGCTCCACCACGCCCGCCGATTCATGGCCGATGACGGCCGGCAGCGGATAGGGATAGAGGCCTTCGACGAAATGCAGGTCCGAGTGGCAGATGCCGGCGGCGGCCGTGCGGATGAGCACCTCATGCGGGCCGGGCTTCGAGATTTGCACCTCTTCGATGACGAGCGGCTTTTTGATTTCGCGAAGGACGGCGGCTTTCATGGGCTTAGGCTCCCGGTTGGGCGAATGACGAGGTGGCGCAAATTACGCGAGGCGGCCAGCCCATGTCACTCACAATCAGAGCGTGGGTTTGCGCGCAAATCCCGCCGGCGGCGGGTCGGTTTCGTTTTTGATGTCGATGTTTTCGACCTGGGCCTCCGGCGGGCCCTGGGTGCAGGCGCCAAGCATGTCTTTGATGGTTTCGTCGGGGCCTGCGACCAGAATCTCGACCGAGCCGTCGCTGCGGTTTCTGATCCAGCCGTCGAGGCCGCGCGACAGCGCCTCTGCCATCGCCCATTCGCGGTAGCCGACGCCCTGGACTCGGCCCTTGATGCGCAGGCGGAAGATGGTGGTTTCGGTCATGGAGCCGGTCAATCGCTCGCGTTACGCCGCACGTCGGCCGGCGCTGATGTTACCCGAAGCTGTTGGCGCAACCAATGGCGTCCGTTCAGTTGGGGCGGCCGGCGGCTGCACCCTTACAAGCGGCGACGAAGTCCGCTTCGGTGCCGCGCGCCATCTTGAAGGTGATCGGCGCCCGCGTGTCGGGATGGCCTCCGATCGTCGTGATCTTTTCCTCACCGCTCTCGTCTTGTTCGATCGACGTTGTCGTTGGCGCGCCCGGTGCGATGAGGTTGGTCGTGAGGCGTAGTTCATCGCCCTCCCAACTCCCGTTCAGCGGACCTAGGACGATTTCACTTTTTCGTTCGCCAAGGTCGCGCGCCTTCAACCAAAATTTGGTGCCTCTCCAGTTTTCGACATCGCCCCAAATTTCGTAGTTCACAGTCTTGCTCTGGCGATCGCATGTCGTCGCACGCCCATCGATGGTCGCACAATTGGTGCAACGACCGCCGCCGAGCCCGTGACCGAGCACAAGCCAGATGAGATGCGGCGTGCCTGTCGGGGTTACGAAGTCGCCCGACCAGTCGCCGGTCAGAGTTGAGGCGCCGGTCAACGAGCGCGCCCAAGGGTACCGTGCCGCGTCCACCACCACGAAAAAGCCCCAGCCCACAAACAGAATTGCCGCGACGCCTGCGATCAGTCGAAGCGACTTGTTCGACCTTAGCGGCATGAGATGCGGCCGGAGTGGAAGTCCGCCGACGGGAGGACACGGGCAAACACGAGCGGCAATATCGTCATTGCGTTTTGCCTGCAGGCGCTGCCGGGCCAACCCGGCCGAACAAAAGATAGAGCGTCGCCACGAGATAGAGAAACAACCAGCATGCGGAGAATAGGCGAATGGTGAGGTCGCGCAGGGTGTGAAATTGGGCCTCGCTCACTTCGCGGGTAATACCGTGATCAACGAAGAAAAACTTACCGTCTCTGACGACGGGAAAACCGGCACCTGTCGCCGGGATGAAAAGAACGAAGTTCGCCAGCGCATAGAGCATTGCCAGTCCGATCAGGACGCGTCCGCTCATGGGGATCAACTTGATGACGTCACGAAATTTCCTGTTTGGTCCCGCGATGCGGCCGATGACAAGTGTCGTGGCAAGGATGAGCGGAAAAACACCGTAATGCAGGTACCACACATCGGGCCACTTCGCCTCGACGCCGAGACCCGCGATCGTGGCCACATGCACCGAAAGTGCCAACACGAACAGCCCGAGCGCGACGACACCGATCGCGAGGCGGACGTAGTGAAACGCTTGCGTCATGGCTCGATTGCACCGCGATGTGAAAATGTGCCGGTCACGTGGCTACGGCGGCGAGAATTTGAATTGTGCTTCGGCAATCTTACCGTTCGCTTTCGGTGCGAACGTCGTCGTCGCGCGTTGGACCACGCCACTGCCCATGCCGGTCGGCGTATCTTCAATGATCTTGCTGATCAGCAGCGTTTCGGCATCGAGCCATATTGTCGTAAGGCGCGTCGCCTCGCTCCAGTGATTGAGGCGTACATTTGCCGTCAGCACATGATGCACCCTTCCATTGAGCTTCTCCGAGGCTTTGCGTGCCGGCGTCTCGAACTTCATCAAAGGGCCTTGAAGCCCAGAACCCGGAAAGAACAGAGGCGGTATCAGAAGTGCAGTCCCAACCGTGGGCAACTCGCCAATAGCAAAAGCATTCGCGCCTTCGCCGGGCGCGTAAGTTTCAGCCACTTGCGTTGGCGACCACCACGAATTGAAGGCCGTGCCGGTGTTCCAAATCACAAAGCGTTCGCCGTCGGGTTCCGGTGTCTTCTTGAACTCGAAGTAGAAGCGCCGCGGCGGTGCGAAACGGGTCGTGAAGGTGTGACGCTCCACGATCATGGTCGATCCGATCGAGCGGTCTTGGGTCTCGATCGTGCCGACATCTTCGTAGGACGTCAGCTTTGCATAGGCCGCGCGCGAACTGTTCAGCAGCTCGTCGGCGGTCGGTTCCGTCGCTCCGGCGCTCGGCGCCAACAGCGACAGCAGTGCCACCAGCCATGCAGCGCGCAGAATCATTTGCCCAAACCCATGCTTGGAAGTTCGATGCCGAGGCAAGCACGCCGCTGTTGTCCGCCGCCGGTGACGCGGTTGACGCAGGCCTCGCCGCCGCCATCCTGCGCGGCGCCTGCGGAGAATACGCCGAAGCCGTTGTTGAGGCTCACAGTCACATTGCCGCCGTCACCTCCAGAGCTTTTCGTCAGAAACGCAACAGCGTCGTCCCCCTCGTACACTCCGACGATTCCGCGCGCGTATTCGGCGCGCATTGAGGCCTTTACGACTTTGGCGAACAGCACCGCAATTTCCCCGTTGCCGTCCATGCTCGCGCCGACATCGCCGTCATCGTCCAATGCCACGACAACACCAACGTCATGGTTGAACTTTCCTTGCCCAATGCCGGCGACCACTTTACCGCCTTTGCTGTCGTGCACACGCACGGCGTAATTGCCGGGTTCGCCGCCACCAATCGTCACGCGTGCGCCACCACCCGTTTCGTGCCCCACTTTCTGCGCTACCCGCAGAATGATTGTTCCATCGGGAGCGACGACCTCAAAAGGTGCGGTGACGCGGTTGGGAATGCGCGTGTTGGTATCATTGGTATTCTTCGTGGTCTTTGAATCTTTTGTCTCAAGCGCAGCCAGACGCCGCTCTAGCAGGTCGACTTGGGTCCGCGTTGCCGTCGGCGCCTCCGGCTTTTCCAGCGCCGCCAGTCGCTTCGACAACTGGGTAATCTGGTTCTTCAATCCTTCTTCTTCGTCTGCTTCCTTGGGTTCCGGCTCTTCCGGTTCCCACTCCGCAAAAAGCTTCTTCTGCTCGCCCGCCTTACACGCGCTGTTCTTGTCGAGCAGGCGCAGGGTGCCGCCCGCGCCGACGCACACAGTCAGCGGTGTCGCCGCTTGCGCCGAGCCCATCGGGATCATCAGCAAGCCGACGATTACTGCCGCGCCAAGCGTAAACACTATTCTCATTCGGCTCTCCTATTGCTTCACGAGTTCGACCCGGCGATTGCGGGCGCGGCCCTGCAACGTTACGTTCGTGTCTTTCGGTTGGGTTTCGCCGAAGCCGGCGGTCTCTAGGCGCTTAGGATCGATGCGATACTTGGCGATGAGCGCGGCTTTTACGGCTGCGGCGCGACGCGCGGAAAGATCTAGATTGTAGGCGTCGCCGGCCACGCTGTCGGTGTGGCCGTTGACCGCCAGGCGCCATGCCGGATGACGCGTCAGCACGTCTGCGATTTCCTTCAAGCTCGGCGCCGATTCCTCGCGCAGGCGATCGCTGTCGAACGAGAAATAGATATCGTATATTTCCGCCTTACCGGTTTCCGCCAGGGCCTGTTCGATCGGCGAGGCGAGCACTGCTGCGGGAGGTTCCGCGGGCTGGGCCTGAACGGGGATCTGGGCCGGCACGGCGCAGCGATATGAAATTTTGACGACTTGTAGAGACTCCGCGTCGCCGCCCTGCGTCTGCCCACATAGAGCCTTGGACATATCTGGCGACGTGCCTTGCATGGTCTTGCAGAGCTCGATCATTTCCTTGTTCGGCGGTGCGACGGCGTCGATGCCGATGCGGAATTTCAGTGTCAGAGGGTTTGCTTCGTCATCCAAGAAAAAAAATTCGGCCTTGTCGCCGGCAAAATCGGCGGTCGCCCGGATCGCCGGCAGATCGACTTTCACATCGTTGACGATCACAGGCACCGTTACCGCGGCCGTCCGATCGATCACCAAATCCGCGACGTTTTGAAAGTCGTAGACGTTCGGTCTCACCTGCCGGTCGATACCAGGCTCTCCCGAATAGGCGTTGGAAATACGAAACTCGACGGACCCTTTTGCCTTCAACGTTTTAAGGACTGCGCTTGAGGTGCCGATGACCGTCGACTCCGGCACAAGGGCCGGCATGTCGGCGAAGAAACGTTGCTGATAAAAATTCGCATTGAGCAAATCTTCGCGGCGCAATGTGCGTGCTACCTTCGTCGACTTCATCTGGCCGAATGCTTCCGACAGAAAATCCGTCTCCAGCGATTCCGACGCGTAGCTTATCCGCACACTCTGGTCGTCCGCTCCTTCGACGGTCTTGATGGACTCGTAATCGCCGTTCGCCTGACTGACCGCGGTGACAATCTGCAGACCGGCACACAGCGGGATGACCGCTTTGGGTTGGGTGATGGGTGGTGCGCTGACGGCCGGACTCGCTAGCGCGACACCCATCATGGCGGGCACTAGCAAGGCGGAAATCCGACCGTGGTTGCGGGGCTCGCGTCGTCTCATGTGTTTGATCCGATATCGCGGCATTCCGCTTAGTTGCCGGCGCGCCGTTTGGACGCTAATTCATTCTCCCGATGCACCTGCTCGCGCGCCTGCGGTGTCACGCACACGGCATCGCCTTCGAATGCGTCGCGCCAGACATAGCCCGCGATGCAGCTATTGGGACCATAGGCGCCGTCGGGGTCGACAAAATCTGTGGCCTCGGCGTTTTCAAGCTCGGTTCTGTCGCGCGCCGCCGGCTTCACGCAGACCAAGTCTTCGGGCCGGGCCAAGCGCCAAACGAAACCGGCTCGGCAGCGCGCCGCGTCGCCCGCTGCCTCCGTCACTGTGGTGCCGCTGCCCGTGCTGCCGATGCCGCGCTTGTCGACCGCTTCAGTGCCAAAGGGCGATCCCCCTTGCGCCGGCTC
>JAIOQG010000215.1 GCA_021413465.1 Alphaproteobacteria bacterium
CCCTTCGACGTCAAGGCCGGCGCCACGATCAAGCAAACAGTCACGACTCAATGGTCGCGCGAGGAACAACAACAACTCGTCGACATCGATATCGACGTCGTTCTAGCTTATGCCTCGAACGAAATCCTAAGCCCCGCCCAACGCGCAGCCTTCACCCGCATGGGCGAATACAAACGCAACATCGAAGCCTTCGACCGCCAAATCGAAACCGAAGGCGAAGCCCGCGACCGCGTCTTCGAAGACCAAGGCCGCATCCGCGACAACATCAAAGCCGTCCCCGCCGGCAGCGACCTGCAATCGCGCTACCTGCGCTCGATGGGCCAACTGGAAGACCAAGCCGACGCCCACAAAAAAGCAATCGACCGCCTGGAACAACAAAAGGCCAACGAGCAACAGAAGCTGGCGGATTACGTGGCGGGGTTGCAATTGTAACTCCCGCGCCGCAACCGATCACTTGGCGGGAAATACGCGACACCACTCGATGCGCAAATTATCGCAGTAGCGCCCCGAACATCCCACGCGGTGTATGAACTCGATGAACGCCGGCGACGGGGCTGCCGGCTGGGGTGCGGCATTGCCCGCTTCTTCCGAAAAGCTCGGCGAAATCCGGCAGATCGGATAGTCGCTCTTGGAATCCAACGTCGCCACGCGCGGCCCGCGCAATGGCAACATCAATAGTCGCATGTCGTCGCAATACCGCCCACGGCATTGGATGCCGACCGCAACGGAGTAATTGTCGGCGAGCTTCGGGAAGTTTGCGCCTTCGATCATTTCGCCGCTGCGCTCTTCCGAGAACCAATTCGTCCAATACGAAGCCTGCGACGACGGCACCGACGGCGGATCGGCATAGCGCCAACAAGTGCCCTTGACGTTGTCGCAATACCGCCCTGCGCATTTGAGCTTGGCAAGCGCAAACCCCGTCGCGCAAAACGCCGGCGGCGTTTCCTCGGAAATAAACGGAAGGTTCTGCGCAGCCGCCTGAAACGAGGCAATCGCAGCGCAAGCAAACAGTGTTAACCACCGCACCGCTTTCTTTGCTCTGTTCATGACACGCCTCCAAATAGAGGTATTCGATGTTGGAGCGAAGTCACTTGTTTGGACTCACGCCTCCGGTAGCCGGCCGGCCGGCCGGTTGCCCTTTCTTGGGTGGCTCGGGTTCGACCACGCCACCCTGCGGAGGCACGTTCGCATCATGTATTCCCACCCGCGTCGACCGCTTTATGTCCTGCTTGCACCATTTTTGCCTGATGCGGCAGCCGTTCAGCATGAGGCCGTAATCGTCGATATTTTGCCCATCACTTTGATCCACGGAGGCAAACCAGTCGTCCGCCGCTTTGGCGCAGGTTTCGTACGCCACGTCGCAGTCCTGTTCTTGCTGCTTCCTCGTTTTCTTTTCAGCCAGGCCAACGTCCGGGATGGCGATAGCCATCAGGCATAAAACGGCAATGAGCTTGCGTACTCCGCGCATGCTAATCTCCTCTAACAGTTCGTGCATCAAGGGCCGACGACCACATCTCTAAGATCGGCGCTGAACGGTCACGTCTTCGGTCCTGCGTCGCGTACGCCCGACAGGGGACTCGACTCGGAGCCTCCCGGCGCACGCTTTCCATTGCTGCGCGCCGGATCGTTCGCTGTCGGCAAGCCTCCCACCGTTGGTGCGACTCTGTTGGCGCGAGGTGCGGGCTTAGGTGGCAATGGTTTGGGGTTCGCGCACTCCGTCCTCGTTTCCTTCTGACATGACGTGAGATCTTCTATGTTCTTGCATCTCGTTCGCGTGCAAGTCCGGACTTCTTCGCACTTTCCCGACGTATCCGCCTTCCAATCGCCGCAAACCCAATCGTCGGCGGCAAGAGCTGTGGTTGCGCCCATCAACGTAAAAGCGGATACGACGGCTGCCGTAGCCAACATCGATGAAGCCTTCATTTCACAGCCGAGACGCATTGCGCATTGGAGTCGGCAGGCGAAATTGCCCCGCATGGCCACTACCGCGAAGAGCTTTGTGAGTTTCCGCACGTGCTATCCTTTCATGCCTTAGCCGCGATTACGCTCACCAACTCGCCTTTCGGCAGTGCGGGAATTGCTCGGCCCATTTGCTGACCGACGCCAACACCACCATGTTCGCGGTCGCCTCCCAGTCCCCTTCCAATTTCTTGGCAACCGACCGCCAATCGGACTCCCTGATCGCAAACATGTCGGTGACTTTTTTTGCGACATTGATGAAGCCGCCGCGATTAATTTTCACTTCCGGCGGCATCAACCGGCAGCCGCCGGCGATTTGAAAAGTGATCAGGTACTCGACCTGATCGTCGGGCCTCAGCCGCAACGCATGGGACAACTTGCCCTTGTAATAGTTGTAATTGGCACCGGACGCTTTCCCGGCGGCCGTAATCTCCGCCTCCTTTGCAACCCGGATCGGATGGCAGTTGAAGTCGTGACCAGCAACCGTAATGCCTTTTTTCAACGGACCGTACGCGGCTGCGTTGGCGCACGCGGCCAACGCTTCCTGATCGCCGGCGGCTACGGGCCGCGCCGCCGCGAGCATTATGCAAATCGCAATCGTCGCGAGTTTAGCTAAGGGTGGCATGGCATATGCTCCTTCGTTTCCCAAAGAAGATCGCAACGCCCACCGCCCCGCATCCCCCGCACGGGAGATGCGCGCCAGCTATCTCTGTGACGGCGGTAACACCGGCGGCGTAATTTCGCGGATCAGAAGTTCGAGATGCCGCTGATCGTGCGTGCCGGTCTTGTCGAAGATCGCCGACAGCTGTGTCTTGACCGTGCCGTCGGACACGCCTTGCGACAGCGCGATGTCCTTTCGCGATTTGCCCTCGGCAACTTGCGTAACGACGCGCTTCTCGGCCGGCGTCAGCCCAAAAAGCGCGGCGATCGCCTCGATCGCGGGCGACGGCGTCACGCCGGCAACGCTGATGAAAATCGCGGCGACCGCGGAGTCCGAAAACCGCGCCTCCGCCTCGCGCCGCGCCAGCGGCAGGACATGCGCGATCGCAGGCGTCTCCACCGACGCCAGCGGCACGTTGATGCCGCAAGCACCGAGTGCAACTTCGTCACGCTCGCCCAGCGACACCGCACGCGCTATCGCGCGCTCGGCATGCGTGAACGGAACCGTCAACCGTCCGCCGCTCAAGGCCACTACAACGCGCTCATCGAGCAGCGCCTCCGCCGCAGCATTGGCGAACAGCACGCGCATATCCGCCGTTACGATCAACACCGCATGCGCCAATGCCTCGACCAAGCGCCGAAACACGGCGGCAAGCGCCCGGTCTGCATCGAACAAGTCGCCGATCGTGACCGCCCGCCGCACATGCGGCGCCATCGTCTGCATCCACTGCAGATCGTCGGCTTTGATCTGCTTGTCGCGTCCCGTAAGGATTACAAGCGACCCCGTGCGGGTGGTTTGCTTCATAAGCGTAAGCCACAAAAAATCGTCCAGCCCATTCGGGATGACAAAATTCTGCGTCACTTTGGCATTGCGCCAGCGCTCTTGCGTACCCGGATCGAGAAACCCATAGACCTTGTCGACGGTATAGGCCTCGTCGAAGGCCAAGCGCGGCGCGGCCAGCAGGAAGGGAACATCGTCTTTGTGATCGTCGAGCAAGGTGCGCGCCAGCGCCGCCTCGCCGGTTGCGACCGCAAGCCGCGTGACACGAGTTGAACTTTCGATAACACCGATCAGCGCGACCCGCCCGCCGACGCCGATCCGAAGCCTATCGAGCGTACCCTGCCATTGCGAAGGACGAGCCACGCAATCGTAGATCTCCTCCACGATTTCGGCAGTAGGGGTGTGAGCGCTCGCGGTCGCCATGTGCCGTCCCAAATCGGTCCGCAAGTATACCAGACAGACGGCTTTGAGCTAAACACGACGGTCTTGTAACGGCCTGCACATTTCTTGAGCGCTACGACAGCCTTATTCGCCGCCTGGACCACCCTGCAAAACCTTAAGCCGCTGCTGATAGGCGCCCATCAAACACGCCACCAACGGCTGCCCCGCGCGCAGACACATTGCATCGCGCCGCGCCAACCAAGCACGCTGCTCGGCACGCACCGCCTCGCGCTTTGGCTTTTCGTCAGCCCACATCAGCGCCTCGTCATAGGCCTCCGCGACGTGGCGATCGAGCCGCGCCAAGTCGCGCGTCGAACAAACAGCCTGCTCGACGTCGCTGCGCGCCAGCGCACAGTCGAACGACGCCACCGGTGCGCGCGGATCGGGGCGCATCACGTCTTTCAACTGCGACAGCGGAATGCGCACCTCTTGCGGACCGGCGGCATAGGCGGCCACCTGATAGGCATCGAAAGTGATCTGCAGCTCGCGCGGCAGCAACGCGAACGCCGCGAAGTTATGCGCGTTCGGCCCGGCACCGCGCTTGATCCAATCGATGTCGGACATTCCATCCGGTCCGCCCAACGTTTTCTTCAACCGCGCGACGGAAATAGCGCTGATGCGATCAATCCCCTGGCGCGTAAACAGCTCCGCCAACTCGAGCTGCGCGCCGTCGGGCAACAGAAAATTAAACGTCTCGAACGTCGAATTCGGATGCGCACCGCCGGTGTAGGTATACCAAGTGAACACGACCACGATCATTGCACTGTCGTTGCGCACGACCTCGTAGGAAAGCTCCCCCGCCCACGGCCCGGGTTCGGCCGTCGCCTCTTTCGCCATATCCAGAAAGTCGTGCGCCACGCCTTTGGCCCACGCTTCGAGCACCGCATCGACGCTCTTAAGACCCGTGCGCGGATAGGCCACGTCGAGCGTATAGTTCGCCCGCTTCTCCGTGATCGTTTGCTTCTGCACCGCCGCGGCGGCAAAAGCCCCGCTCGCAAAACACACGGCAAGCACAAGGCCGGTAAAGACTAGGAAGGCGCGCATGGGACGCTTCGCTCTGTAGCTGCCGAAACCATGCCAGATCGCAACCCTCCCGGGCAACTCGCTGCCAAGCCCGGTACCCGCAATCAACCGCACGCCGCCCGATAGGCCGCTTGCAGCACTGAAGACGAACCGTCACAAACTGCCGCTAGACTGCCTGCTTCAGATCAGAGGTTTCAAATGCCCGCACCGCGCCTGCTCGCCGCTTGCCTCCTCGCCGCCCTGACCGTCAGCGCAAGCGCCGCCGACGGACCCCTCGTTCAGAGCGACGATCTCTATTTCCTCAGCGCAGACGCACAGCTGCGCGCGACCATAGCCCGCCAACCGAACACCCGCCGCGCCAAGAACATCATCCTCTTCGTCGGCGACGGCATGGGCATCAGCACCGTGACCGCCGCACGCATTTATCAGGGTCAGAGCGCGTCGCGCGACGGCGCGTCGAACAAGCTCGCCTTCGAACAGCTGCCCTACGCCGCGCTCTCCCGCACCTACTCCGATGACTCGCTTGTAACCGACTCCGCCCCGTCCGCCAGCGCCATGATGTCCGGCGTCAAGTCGCGCAACGGCACGATCAACGTAAACTCCACCGTCGCCGAGCAGGACTGCGAGGCCGGCCTGCGCAACACGACCACAACGCTTGCCGAACTCGCTGAAATCATCGGCATGTCGACAGGCGCCGTCACGACGACGCGCATAACCCACGCGACCCCCGCGTCCGTTTACGCCCACAGCGCCGGTCGCGATTGGGAAGGCGGTAAGGCGAAAAAACCCACCGAAAAAACGCCCGAGCCTTGCATCGATATCGCGCGCCAGTTGGTTGAGATGAAGTATGGCGACGGATTGGAAGTCGCCATGGGCGGCGGCCGCGAACGCTTCCTGCCTGTCGAAGTCGCCGATCCGGAAGATCAAGGCGCAACCGGCGCACGGTCCGACAAACTAAACCTTGTCGATGCGTGGCTAAAGCGCTACGGCGACGGCGGCGCATTCGTTTGGAACAACACGCAATTCGCCGCTGTTAATCCGGCAAAGACCAATCACCTGCTCGCGTTGTTCGAACGCGACCACATGAAGTACGAACTGGATCGCGCCACCGACACCGGCGGCGAGCCGTCGCTCGCCGAAATGACGGCCAAGGCCATCGCAATCCTGCGCAAGAATCCGAAAGGCTTCTTCCTGATGGTCGAAGGCGGCCGCATCGATCACGCGCACCACGAGGGCAACGCCGCCCGCGCGCTGGCCGACGCCGTCGCGTTCGACGACGCGGTCAAGACCGCGCTGCAACAGACGGACGCGCGCGACACGCTGATCGTCGTCACCGCCGATCACAGCCACACGCTTTCGATCTCGGGCTACCCCCCGCGCGGTATGTCGATTTTGGGCAAGGTCACGAATGCAGAAGGCAAACCGTCGACCGCGGCGGACGGCAAACCCTACACCATCCTTTCCTACGCAAACGGCCCCGGCGCGGAACAGCCGGTTCTGGACCAAGAGCAAAAGCCGATCGTTGATGCTCCTCGCAAAACGCGGGAAGATATTTCCGCCAAAGACACCAAGGACCCCAATTTTCTGCAGCAGTCGCTGGTTCCACTGTCGAGTGAAACGCACGGCGGCGAGGATGTCGGAATCTACGCCTCGGGGCCATCGGCGCATCTCTTCCAGGGCGTGGTCGACCAGCAGTACATCTTCCATGTCATGAATTACGCGGGCCGCATCAAGCAGCGCGCGGAAACGGCCATGCGCGCGGGCGGACTCAAAAAGCACTAATTGTTGCACTGCGGCAGACACAAGCCCCAGTAACAGTCAAACGAGTTTCAGGGCGCAAAACAAAGATATTTTTGCGCCTTGAAAGGCCACTTGCGAAGAGTCATGTGACGCTCGCCACAGCGGGCCGGCCAACTCTTCGGAGGAGGACCATGAACGTCTTTGCGCTGCTTATCGTAAGTCTGCTTGCACTTGTTCTCATCGTCAAAGGCCGGAAGGGAGCGTTGCGCGCCGTCACGCGCCTCTTGCGCTACCCCTTCCGCGCCATCGCCAAGTTTATCCGCCCCGCAGCCCGGCGCCTGAAGATCGCGCCGGCCGGCGCCGGTGGTGCCGAACATCATTTGGGCCAGAACGCTTGGGTCGCCTTCGCGCGCTTCTTCGTTTGGCAATCGGAAAGCGAAACCGCACTCGCCGAAAACGCTCTCAACATGAACATCGCCCTGCCCGCGCGCGGCCTGTTGTTCAAATGGATCGACGTCTCCGACCAAGAACTGCCCAACTCGACGCTTAAGGTCGATGACGCCACGCGCAACGTAGAAAACGCGCAGCTCTTCTACAGCCAAACCGAAGACATCTTCGCCAACCCGGGCAATCTGTTCGAGGATATCGAAGCCGCCTTCATCATCAAAATGTTCCGCAACAGCGACGCGGGGTTCTTCCACGTACTGACCGAACTTAGGAAACAGATCAACGCCAACGTCCGCGACTTCGC
>JAIOQG010000216.1 GCA_021413465.1 Alphaproteobacteria bacterium
AGTGCGCTCGGCGAATACGACCGCACCGTGTCGTGACAGCCGTACTCATTGTCGGTCTGCCATCCGGCAAGCGCGGCGTGGCGCCCATAGCGTTCGGCAAACGCTTGCGTGATGCGTCGGCTCTCCGCGCGGTAGGTCGGACTCGAAAAGCAATAATGCCGCCGCGACCCGAAACCCCGCACCCGACCCTTTTCGTCGACGGGCAAAATGTCGGGAGAACGGTCGATCAACCATTTCGGCGGCGTGGCGGTAGGCGTGCCCAAAACGACCTTGAGCCCGGCATTCCCAAGAACGTCGAAAGCCCGATCCAGCCATCCCCAAGCGAATTCGCCAGGGCTCGGCTCAACCACGCTCCAAGCAAATTCGCCGATCCGGACATAAGTTAGACCCAAATCCGCCATACGCTTGGCGTCACTGGCCCATAGGGTTTCCGGCCATTGTTCCGGGTAATAGCAAACGCCCAGCATGAAAGTTCCTTAAGTGGCAGCAGGACGGGAAATCGCCCTTCTATGAGGGTGCCCAACCTGAGGGTGAGTGACAATGGCGTCTAGCGGCCGGACGGACTGAGTGAAACAATAGACTTTGAAAGAAAAGCTCTAGACCACAGCCATGCCCGAAAACGATTCCCCCGGCGATTTATCGATCGCACCCGATCCATGGGACCAAGAACCCGTGCGCACGCGCCGGCCGTGGTGGTTCTGGCTTGCAACCGGCTTCGGCGGCATCGTGCTGTTTCTATCCGCGGCCTTCGTCGCGCTCTATTATCTTTATGCGCCCAATCTTCCGCTCACCACCGATCGTTTGGGCGAAATCAATCGCACGCCGTCGATCACGCTCACCGATTCGGTCGGCAAGATCTTCGCCACCCGCGGCGCCGCTTTCGGCTACCGCGTCAGGGTCGAAGAAATGCCGCCCTATCTGCCTGCAGCCTTCATCGTCACCGAGGACCGTCGCTTCTATTCGCATTCGGGCGTCGACGTCCGAGGGCTCATCCGCGCCCTGCTCACGAACTGGCAGGCCGGCGGCGTCGTCCAAGGCGGCTCGACGATCACGCAACAGCTCGCCAAGAACACCTTCCTCAAACCCGAGCGCACGTGGTCGCGCAAATTCGAAGAGATGTTCCTGTCATTTTGGCTAGAGCGTCACTACTCGAAGGACGAGATCCTCACGCTCTATCTCAACCGCATTTACTTAGGCTCCGGCGCCTACGGCGTGGACGCCGCCGCCCGCGAATATTTCGGCAAGTCGGTGCGCGACGTCACCCTGTCCGAAGCGGCGATGCTGGCCGCCCTCACGCGCGCGCCGTCGCGTTACTCGCCGGAAGCCGATCTCAAGCTCGCCCAAACCCGCGCCAACATGGTCGTCGATCTCCTCTACGCCGACGGCCAACTCACCGATGAAGCGGCGAAAAAGGCCAAGGCCCATCCCGCCAAGCCGGTACTGAAAGAAGGCGTGGAAAGCGCGAACTACTTCGCGGATTTCGTCATGGATCAATTGACGAAACTCGACGTGACACCCGGCAAAGACCTGATCGTGCGCACCACGATCGACACCAAGCTGCAAACCGCGGCACAGAAAAACCTGACATCCATCATCGACCGTGACGGCAAAAACCGCGCCGTCAGCCAAGGCGCGCTCGTCGCCATGGAACCCAGCGGCGCCATTCGCAGCCTCGTTGGCGGCAAGGACTACACGGCCTCATCGTTCAACCGCGCCTATCAGGCCCGCCGTCAACCCGGCTCGTCATTCAAACCGTTCGTCTATTTGGCGGCGCTCGAACACGGCCTATCGCCGGACGACATCCGCGACGACGCACCATACGAAAATCGCGGCTGGACGCCCGACAACTATGACGGCAGCTATTTGGGACCCATCACGCTGCGCGAGGCGCTGGCGAAATCGGTGAACACCGTGGCGGTTCGCGTGGCCGACGAAGTGGGCCGGCGCAATGTCATCGCCGTCGCGCAACGCCTAGGCATCACCTCGCCGCTCGAACCGAACCGTTCGCTGCCGCTCGGCACCTCGGAAGTCACGCTTTACGAAATGACGCGCGCCTTCGCCGCCTTCGCCAACCACGGCAACCGGGTCGATCCCTATGTCATCCTCGACGTGAAAACGGCCGACGGCACCGTCCTCTACGAATATCGTGCGCCACCGCCGATTGCGGTCATGAACGAGCAGGCGCTCGAAGAAATGAACCAGATGCTGTTCGAGGTCATCCAAACCGGCACCGGCCAACGCGGCGATCTCGACCCGCGGCCCGCGGGCGCAAAGACCGGCACGAGTCAGGAATGGCACGACGCCTGGTTCGTAGGCTTCACCGCCGACTACATCACGGGCGTGTGGGTCGGAAACGACGACAACAGCTCGATGACGAAAGTTGTCGGCGGCAGCATCCCGGCCTCGATTTGGAAAGCCTACATGCTCGCAGCCCATCGCAACCTGCCCGTACACAGCCTGCCGGGCGTCGATTTGTATGGCGAGGGCGGCGCCTACGCCGAAGCTGGACCCGGCGATACCAGCAATCAAGACGAACCCTGGGTCGACCGCGATGGCGACTCCTACCGGCGCAATCCCCGCGGCGAACGCGACAAGGGCGTGATCGAAGACTTCTTCGACAGCCTGTTCGGCGGCCGCGATCCCGAGACATCGGTACCGGCACCGCCGCCACCGCAAATCGCACCGGGCTTCTCGCCGCAAGCAAGCACGTCGGAGCCTGGCACGCCTGTCGCAGCGCCCGTCGCCGTCGCGCCGGCACAAACGTCACATTCGGCGACGAACGTCGTCAGCTCTGACGGCGACGGACGCGTCACAATCCCCCTGTCAGCGCCGGCAGCGCCCGCGGCGACCACAGGCCCCTACCGGCAACCCGAACCGGACCCCGACGAAACCTCCCCCTTCTGAGCCAAAGAAGCCCAACAAGGCATGGCGATCCGAACGAGATTTGCCATTCGTTGACAATTTTGTGGCATTGCGCTCGGAAGCCCGGCGCGCAAGGTTGCGCGACGGCACAGCAGACATGGGACTAAACCGATCGTGTGGTATCTCGCGCGCTTAGTGGGCGCCTTGGCTTTGGCAATCGTCATCGGACTCGCCAGCGCCTATTACGCCGTGATGTCGCTCAGCAGCGAACACGCCATCTCGAACGGTCCCTGGTCAACCAGCCTCGCCACCGGCGGCAGCGACGCCGATATGTACACGCGCGATTACATTGCCCTCACCGGATTGTTGGCGCTCAACAAAGACGAAACGATCTACTTCTTCGCCGACAAAGACACGTCTGGCGCGCCGCTCGATGGCCGTTGCAGCTATCGCGTCGAAGGCCGCGATCCCGATGCGCGCTGGTGGAGCATTACGCTCTACGGCACCGACAATTTTCTAATTCCAAATCCGGCAAACCGCTATTCGGTGAGCAAAACGAACGTCGTCCGCAACGCCGAAGGCGCCTGGGTCGTTCGCCTTTCGACCACGCAAGAACCGACGAACTGGATCGCAACCGCGCCCGCCGGATTTCAAGTCACGCTGCGCCTTTACAATCCCGGCGACACCGTCAAAAACGACCCCGCCACCGCCGAACTTCCTTCGATCGTGAAGGAGGCATGCACATGATGCGCGCGATCAAATGGTTCGCCTTCGTGGCCGTGGTTGCAGTCGCGGTTCACTTCACGGCTGTCTTCTATTTGCCCAACATCATCATGTGGCGCGTGACCAACGCCATGGCGGCAAAGGGCGTCAACACGATCACCCACGGCGAGCGCCCAACCGCCGCCTCGCGCGCCGTCGTCAAACCCAGCCCCGATCTGCTCTATTCCTACTGCGCCTTCGATGTTTCGCGCGCACCGCTCAAAATTATCACCGCGGCGCCGACCGAAACCTACTGGTCGGTGGCCTTCTATGCGTCAAACACCGACAATTTTTTCGTGCTGAACGACAAACAGGCCAAGAGCCAACCGGTGACGATCGTACTGATCGGCCAAAACCAAGTCGTCCCGCCCCAACCGGAAGGCACGCTTATCGTCAGTGCACCGGCGCCAAAAGGCATCATACTCTTCCGCACCCTCGTCAACGACGACGCCCGCGAACCGGAAATCGACCGCCAGCGTCGTGCGGCAAAGTGCGAACCGCTGTAATTGCGCCGCACGCTGCAAGGCATCGAATTGATGTGACCCGGCGCGCGGCCTTGGGCTAAACTTGCGCCGAACTCATCACAGAGATCGACCCATGTTCCGCAAACTCCGCACCGCAACGCTGCTGGCGCTCGCTCTCGCCGCACCCGTCGCTTCCGCCGCCGACAAAGCGGTACACAAGCCCACATTGGTGAAAGTCACCTTCGTCACCGATTGGAAAGCACAGGCCGAGCACGGCGGCTTCTATCAGGCCGTCGCGACGGGCCTCTACGCCAAAGCCGGCCTCGACGTGACGATCAAGCAGGGCGGTCCGTCCGTGAACACGCCGCAACTTATCGCCGCCGGCGCCGTCGACTTCGCGATGGCGTCGAACCATTTCCAGCCACTGAACCTCGCCGCCGTCGACGCCGATGCCTTGGCCGTCGCCGCCATCTTCCAAAAAGATCCCCAGGTGCTGATCACGCACCCGCGCACCGACATCAAATCCATCGCCGACATGAAGGGCAAACCGATCATGGTATCGGATGCGACCGTCTCGACCTGGTGGGTCTGGACGAAAGCGCGCTACGGCTTCAAGGATTCGCAAATCCGCAAATACACGTTCAACCTGGCGCCGTTCTTGTCCGACCCGAAAGCCATTCAGCAAGGTTACGTCACGTCGGAACCCTACACGATCGAAACGCAAGGCAAGATCAAACCCAAGGTCTTCATGCTCGCCGACTACGGCTACCCGGGTTACGCCAACATGATCCTCGCCCGCGGCAAAGACGTGCGCGAACGTCCGAAAATTGTGCAGGCTTTCGTCGACGCCAGCATCCAAGGTTGGTCGGATTATCTGAACGCCGACCCAAAGCCTGCGAACGATCTGATCATGCACGACAATCCCGAGATGACCGCCGACATCATCGCTCAAGCGATAGCGCAATTCAAAACGCGCAAAATGATCCAAGGCGGCGATGCGGAGAAACTCGGCATCGGCGCGATGACGGATGCACGCTGGAAGACATTTTTCGATATGATGAGCGCCAGCAAAGTCTTCGACGCCAAGCTCGACTACAAAAAAGCCTACACCACCGCCTTCGTGAACAAACCCCTCGCCGTCCCGAAACCGGCCGCAACGAAACCGCACTGACCGGCTGGATCGCAAAATTTGCTGCTCGCACTCGATCACATCACGAAACGCTTTCCGAATGGCGTGGAAGCGCTGCACGACGTCTCGTTCACCGTCGAGGCGGGTGAATTTTTGTCGCTCGTCGGGCCGTCGGGTTGCGGCAAGAGTACGGCACTGCGCCTCATCGCCGGCCTCTCGCAGGCGAACGAAGGCACGATCAAATGGCGCGGCAAACCGCCGGCCTTGGGATTTGTCTTTCAGGACGCGGCCCTCCTGCCCTGGGCCAACGTCGAAAAGAACGTCCGCCTGCCGCTTGAAATTGCAGGCCTCGATGACGCGGCGATCAAACGCCGCATCGCCGAAACGCTCGAACTTGTCGGGCTCTCGACCTTCGCGAAATCCTATCCGCGCGAACTCTCCGGCGGCATGAAGATGCGCGTTTCGATCGCCCGCGCCCTGGCCGCCGAACCGTCTGTGCTGCTGATGGACGAACCCTTCGCCGCTCTCGACGAACTCACGCGCGAACGCCTCAACGACGAACTGCGCGAACTCTGGGCCGCCAAGAAGCTCACGGTCGTCTTCGTCACCCATTCGATCTACGAAAGCGTCTATCTCGCCTCGCGCGTCGTCGTCATGGGACCCCGCCCCGGCCGCGTCGTCGCCGATATCGCCATGCCCGAGCCTGTGAAACGCGACCCCGATTTCCGCCTCACGCCCGCCTACGGCGAACGCTGCCGCCAAGTCCGCGCCGCACTCAACGAAAGCGTTGTGGCATGACGCGCGAACGCATCTTGGCCTACACGCTGCCCGCCCTCGTGGCCGTCGCTGTGATCTTCGCCTGGGACCAGGCGGTCACGGTTTTCGAAATTTCGAAATTCCAACTGCCCGCCCCGGCCGCCGTGCTCGACGCCGCAATAGAAAATTGGAGTTCGCTGCAAGACGCAGCCTTGGTCACGCTCCGCATCACCATCGCCTCGTTCTTTCTGGCCCTCGTGCTCGGCACCGCCCTCGCCGTCGTCTTCGCGCAAAGCCGCTTGGTCGAGCGCGCGCTGTTCCCCTACGCCGTGATCTTGCAGGTGACACCGGTCGTCGCCATCGCGCCGCTCATTTTGATCTGGGTCGGCCTCGACAACGCGGAGCAGGCGGTGCTGATCCTCGCCACGATCGTCGCCTTCTTTCCCATCCTGGCCAACACGACGTTCGGACTGCGCTCGGCCGATCGACAACTTCACGAACTCTTCGACCTCTATCGCGCGTCACGCCTTCAGCGCTTGATGCGCCTGCAATTTCCGGCCGCCCTGCCCTACATGCTCGCCGGCATGAAAATCTCAGGCGGCCTCGCTCTGATCGGCACCGTCGTCGCCGAATTCGCCGCCGGCTCCGGAACTTCAACGGGCCTCGCCTGGCTCATCCTCCAAGCCGGCTTCAACCTGCAAGTCGCAAAATCCTTCGCTGCGCTCGGACTGCTCTCGGCGATCGGCATAGCGATCTACGCGCTTCTTTCCCTGCTCGAATGGCAACTCCTAAAAGCCTGGCACGAAAGCGCCCGCCCGGAGGAATAACCTCTCATTCAATACGCATACACACACCCGGCTTGAGTTCGCACTGACCAAGTCCGGCGATCAGCGCGTCTACCTTTCCGGCGTCCCGCGCCACGAGGATCATCGAATAGGCCTGCGCAGTCCGCTTCGCCACATGGACGATGCCGCCGGAAGCCCCCAGCGTTTGCTTCAAAGCATCTGGCGAAACGCCAAGCAAGCGCGTTAAGCCCTCAAGCTTGTGCAGCCGATCGGCTCTAACGATCACGACGGCACTCAGTGCCGGGTAGCTTTCCAACTTGGCGGCGAAAGCGGGACCACCCACTGGACCAACACCCCAAACGCTTGAGGCACCAATTGCGTGCCTAAGCGAAGTCTGTCGAACCGCGTCTTCTTCATCGAAGTTCGAAACCATCGCGCGGAAATAAAGGGCGAGCGTTTCAAGCCGCGCGCCCAGCCCCTTCCTCATAGCAGCGCTGTATTCCCCGGCAAACGACGACACCATCGCACCGCCGCGCGCGAACGCCGTTTCAAACAGAGAGTACGTCGCGCGCGCGCCGAGATCGATCGCCTCGTCGGCATAAAACGACTGCGGTCTGTCTAGAAGAGTCTGAAACTGCGCGGTGCTCGACACGTTGCGCCGCGCCAGAATATTCCCGATGACAGTCGCCTGCACTTCGTCGAACAAATTCCATGCTGGCACGCCGCTGGGATCCGCAGCCATTATCGCCTCCAAGAACCCAGCTTTCAAGCGCGCTGGCATTCTCCCGAACACGTGGTGCGCAAGCTCGTGAACAATCACCGGCACGCGTTCGGCGGCAATCTCGTCGGGTACAATTTCGACCGCAAAATGCGCGCCAATCCGTTCACCCGACGTATACGTCCGCTTCAACTTCGGCTGCACGATCAGATGAACGTAAACCCGGCCGTCGCCGAGCTCCGCGCCGTAAAAGCGCGCCGCGACCGAAAGCAACTCGAACGCCTTGGCGCGCTGCATCGCAGTCTCAAGCGCAGGCACGAACTCACCCGCCGTGGACTCATTGTCCGCCCACCACTTTTGAAAGCGCGGCCTGAAATGCGCAACGATCGCAAGCCCGCGCGCCACGGTGTCGGCGGGAACAAACGCTCGCCAAGATTTCTCAAGTTCGCGATCATTCTGCGCCACAAAATCTCCCGCGCGAATTTTTTCCCAGGGCGAGTCGGAATCTTGCGGCGGAAAAGGCAGGCTCGACTTAATGGACTCAAGTTGCTCCCTTGTGCCTCCCAGACGTTGCATATCCGACCTGAACCGACCCCAATCCTCGATTCGGCGACGGTCTTCAGCATCGAATGAAAGCTGGGTCTGCCAAAGTGCCTGAAACACGTCGCGTCCACAACGCGCCACGCCGCCCAAACAATCGAGCTGATAGATCAAGTTTGCGTTTTCGCTCGCATCAACTTGAACGATGAGCTGATCGCTCTTCAATTCGACGACGGTATTTGCGCGCGCCGCCGACGGATAGGTCGCGAGAAGCAGCAACAAAAAGGTGCGAATTGTATTCATGAAAATTCCCCCGTCGAATGTTTCGCCGGAAGCAAAAACTTCGGTACTTACAAACGCGTAACCATCGATTCAACCAATTATACATGAAGTGCTGTTATTTATTACATTTTACGCGAAATGTTGACAATAGGGCCGAGTCCCCCCATCTTCAACTCAACAGGATGTTCGACCAATGCCCCAAGTTCTAACCGCAAACCGCCTGCTCGACGGCGAGGTCGTGTACCTCGCCTCGGATGGCGCGTGGGTTGAGGAGTTGGCCTCGGCGGCCGTCATCGCCACCAAGGCTGAGGGCGAGGCGGCGCTCGTAACCGGCATCGAGGCTGAGCGTAATCAGAAAATCGTCCACGCCTATCTCTTTGAGGTGATCGATACAGGCGTCCCTTTGCGACCCGTGAAGCAGCGTGAAGTCATCCGCGCCGCCGGCCCGACGGTGCGCTCCGATCTCGGCAAACAGGCACGCAGCTAATGTATCGCTACGACGAATTCGACCAAAAGATCGTCGACGAGCGCGTCGAACAATTCCGCGGCCAAGTCGCACGCCGCCTGACGGGCGAGCTGAACGAAGATCAGTTCAAACCGTTGCGTCTGATGAATGGCCTCTATCTTCAACTGCACGCCTACATGCTGCGCGTCGCCATTCCTTACGGCACCCTGTCGTCGCGCCAGCTAAGGATGCTCGCCCACATCGCGCGCAAGTACGACAAGGATTACGCGCATTTCACCACGCGCCAAAACCTTCAGTACAATTGGCCCAAGCTCGCCGACATTCCAGACATCCTCGCGGATCTTGCCACCGTCGAGATGCACGCCATTCAAACCAGCGGCAACTGCATCCGCAATGTCACCTCGGATCACTTTGCAGGCGCCTCCGCCGACGAAGTGGACGATCCCCGCGTATGGTCGGAAATTATCCGCCAGTGGTCGACATTTCATCCCGAATTCTCGTTCCTGCCGCGCAAGTTCAAAATCGCCGTCACCGCGGCCCCGAAAGACCGGGCCGCCATCAAGGTGCACGACATCGGCATCGTCATCCGTCGCGATGCGTCGGGCACGCTCGCTTTCGATGTCTATGTGGGCGGCGGACAAGGCCGCACGCCGTTCGTGGCGCACCTGATCGGCGAGGGCATTCAGGCCGGCGATCTGCTCGCCTATCTCGAAGCCACGATGCGCGTTTACAATCAGTATGGCCGCCGCGACAATCTCTACAAAGCGCGCATAAAGATCCTCGTCCATCAAATCGGACCTGAGGAAATGCGCAAGCAAGTCGCAGCCGAATTCGTCGAAGTCAAAGCCCAAGGCGCCCTTGCGCTGCCGCAGGCCGAAATCGATCGCATCCAAGCCTATTTCGCAGCCCCCGCCTTTGAAACGCTGCGCGACGACGCATTGCTTGCGCAACAAAAGGCACAGAACAAGGCCTTCGCCGCCTGGCACGACATCAACGTCTCGCCGCACAAAATGCCGGGCTACGCCATTGTCACGATTTCGCTCAAACCCATCGGCGGCGTTCCCGGTGACGCCAGCGCCGATCAAATGGATTTGGTGGCCGATCTCGCCGAAACTTTAAGCTTCGACGAAATCCGCGTCAGCCACGAACAGAACCTGGTCCTCGCGCACGTCAAGCAAAGCGATCTGCTCGTGCTCTGGCAAAAGCTCGACGCCGCAGGTCTCGCGACGGCGAACTACGGCCTGATCACGGACATCATCGCCTGCCCCGGTCTCGACTATTGCGACCTCGCCAACGCGCGCTCGATCAACGTCGCGCAAGCCGTCTCCAAACGCTTCGCCGACCTCGACCGTCAGCGCAACATCGGTGAGCTAAAGTTGAAAATTTCGGGCTGCATCAACGCCTGCGGCCATCACCACGTCGGCCATATCGGCGTGCTCGGCGTCGATAAGAAAGGCGTCGAGTTCTACCAAATCACGCTCGGCGGCTCGGGCGACGAAACCGCCTCGATCGGCGACATCATCGGCCCCGCCTTCGCCGAAAACGAAGTCGCCGACGCCGTCGAATCCCTGGTCGACCTCTATTTGAACCTGCGCCAACCCGGCGAGCGCTTCCTCGACACCTACCGCCGCACCGGCATCCAGCCGTTCCGGGAGAAACTCTATGCCGCTCATTAAGAACAACGAATTCGTCGACAACGCCTTCCGGCATATCGCCGACGAAGAAGCCCTGCCCGACGGCGCCATTGTTGTGTCCCTGAAACGCTGGCACGCCGAGCGCGACGCGCTTATGGCGCGCAACGCGCCGATCGCATTGCGCCTGTCGTCCGACCAATCGCCCGAAGCTATCGGCGCGGACGTGCATCACTTCGCCATGATCGAGCTCGAATTCCCGAAGTTCAAAGACGGTCGCGGCTATTCCTGGGCGCGCCTCCTGCGCCAACGTTTGAACTTCAAAGGCGAAATCCGCGCCAGCGGCGACGTGCTACGCGATCAGTGGCTCTTCATGAGCCGTTGCGGCATCGACGCGTTCGAGGTCGATCCCGGTACCCGCATCGAGGATTTCCGCACGGCGCTCACCGAACAGACCGTCTTCTACCAGCCGGCCAGCGACCGCGTTGCGACCGTGCTGGAACTGCGCCACAAGACGCACTCAAGCAGCCAGAGAGCTTCTGTCGCAGCCGAGTGAGCGCTCGAAGGGAAAGCGCAACGAGATCGTCGTGCCAATCCCGACTTCGCTCTCGAGCTGAAGCGAACCGCCATGCAGCTTGACCAGCGCATTCACGATCGGAAGCCCAAGCCCCGTGCCTTCACGCTTGCGCACGGCCGGATCGACGACCTGCGAATACACGGCCAACGCCCTGGGAATATCGGCCGCGGCAATGCCGACGCCGGTGTCGCGCACAGTCAGCGTGACGCCCCCGTCCAGGCGCAGACCCGCCGTCACGGCAATGGCTCCCGTGCGCGGCGTGAACTTCATGGCGTTCGACAATAGGTTCAGCAACATCTGCAACAGTGCGCGCCGGTCTGCGTTCAACCGCGGTAGTCCGTCTTCGATAAGAACGGTCAGCTGGTGCCCGGCATCGACGCGCTTTCCGGCCAAACGTTGCGCTTCCTCTATGATCTCGCGCACGTCGATCGCCTCGCAATACAGCTCCATCTTGCCGGCTTCCACTTTCGACAAATCGAGAATATCCCCGATCAGCGACAAAAGGTGCGAACCGCTTTGATGGATGTGCTGCGCATAGTCGACATAACGTGGATCGCCCGCAGGGCCGTACATTTCGCGCTCGATGAGTTCGGAAAATCCGAGAATGGCATTCAGCGGCGTACGCAATTCGTGACTCATCGTCGCCAGAAAACGCGACTTTGCCGCGTTCGCATCGACCGCTTCGGCGCGCGCTTGCTCGAGCTCGACCACCTTTTCCGACAAGCACTGCGTCCGCTCGCCGACGAGTAATTCGAGGTCCACATTGGCTTTCGTGAGTTCCTTCGCCGCCCGCTCCGCTTGCTCGGACGACACATGAAGGTGCGCCACCATCATGCCGGTCAGGCAAGCGATGAACACGAGCGAGCCCACGACCAGCGACCCCGGGCGCAGCCAAAAGCCTTGATCCGCAATCGGACCATGTAGCGCCGAAATCAAGCCCAGCACACTCAACACAAGCAAACCGGACAAAATCATTCCAAAACGCATGACACCAAAAGCCTTTCCTTCTGCACCCGAGACGAACTGAACACATGTCGCTTCGCCACAAGCGCCATGTGACGGACGCTACAGCCAGTCCCTCACCGCGAACCTAACTTCACCATTCGCATTTATGTCGTATTGCGCGCATCCAAGTTGACCAAACCGTGCTCTTCCATTATCCCCGCGCACTTGCAGAGACGCGCGAACGCACGGTTCGCGACTAACAAACAAGGCAATTCAGATGTCGGCCTCTGCGCAGCGCTCGGAAAAGCGGACCGGACTTGTCGCCTACAATTCTGTGGCCGAACTCGTAGATAAACTACGGCCGGAAATGCCGGTCTATGCACTGTTCCCCGACGCCTTCGCGAACATCGCCAAAACATTCATCGATGGATTTCCCGGTGAAACGATGTACGCCATCAAGGCAAACCCAGCCATTCCCGTGCTTGATTGCGTCTACGACGCAGGCATTCGTCATTTCGACGTCGCTTCGATTTCCGAAGTTAAACTCGTCCACGAACGCTTTCCTAAGGCCAAATTGAGTTTTATGGCGCCGGTGCGCATCCGCGGTACGGCGGGCGAAGCCTTCCACCGGCACGGCGTGCGCGATTTCGCACTCGACAGCGATGAAGAACTGACATCAATTTTGCGTGACACCGGCGCGGCGGCGGATCGCGCGATCGCCAAACAACTCACGCTTTATGTTCGCCTCCAAGTTCCGGCCGACGGCGCCCTGCTCGAACTCTCGAGCAAATTCGGCGTCAGCGTCAGCGGCGCGTCGGCATTGGTGAAAGCGATTGAGGCTGCCGGCGCAAAGCCCGCGCTCACCTTTCACGTCGGCTCGCAGTGTCTGTTTCCCCGTTCGTACACAACGGCGCTAAAGCGCTGCGCCGAAGTCTTGGCACAATCCGGCGTGGCACTTGCCGCCCTCGATGTCGGTGGCGGCTTCCCGGGATACTATTTGAACGTCACCGTCCCGCCGTTGACTGAGTTCTTCACGGCCATTGCAGTCGGCGTCAGGGCTCTCAACCTGCCCAAAGACTGTGCCATTTATTGCGAACCGGGCCGTGCACTCGTTGCCGACGGTCTGTCGGTCGTCACTCAGGTTTCGTTAAGACGTGACCACACTTTGTTCATCAATGACGGAATCTACGGCAGCTTGAACGAATACGCATTAAAGGACTGGCCGGTGCGATATCCTTTACGAGTTTTTACACCGTCAAACGCCGGTGGCATCGAAGAAAAGACTGGCCGTTTATCGTCCTTCAAGGCATTCGGCCCTACCTGCGACACGCTCGATGTTTTGCACTACATGATCGACCTGCCCGATACGGTCGCCGCGGGCGATTGGATCGAATTCCAGATGCTGGGCGCCTATTCCTGTTCCTTGCGAACCCAGTTTAATGGTTTCTATCCCGATACTTTCGTGGAAATACCCGCAAATAGCGCACCGCTCTCGGCGCCAAATTAGCCATTTCCGCTGACCGAAAATTTACGCGGCGACTGCCATGATGCGCCAGGTCCCAATTCGCATCAACT
>JAIOQG010000217.1 GCA_021413465.1 Alphaproteobacteria bacterium
GTGAAAATCCCGGAGGCGCATCGTCGCGTCCTGGCGCAACGCACGCAAACGCAAGAACATTTGGCCGAAGCCGAAGCGCTGCTCCGCTCCGCTCGCGCGTTCTACTATGAGATGATGGCCAAAACCTGGGACGAAACCCGCACCAAGGGTCGCGCTTCGACCGAAACCCGGCGCGATCTGCGGCTCGCCATCACCCATGCCGCGCGCTCGTCGGTGCGCGCCGTCGACCTTATGTACAATCTCGGCGGCGGCACGTCCGTGTACAAAACCTCGCCGCTGCAACGCATCTTCCGCGACGTCCACGTCGCCTCTCAGCACATGCAAGTCGCAACGCCCACGATGGAAACCGCGGGCCGCCACATGCTGGGCTTGGACGGCGACTACAGCCAATTGTGAGATCATGAGCGACATCAGAATAGTCATCGCAGGCGCCGCCGGCCGCATGGGCCAAGCCGTCTTGCGCGAAGCAGGCAAGGTGTCCGGCGTGAAAATCGTCGCCGGTCTCGAAGCCCCCGACAACGCGCATCAAGGCAAAGACCTCGGCCAAATCGTCGGCACGCACGATGTCGGCGCGCGCCTCGAAAGCGATCAATTGGCGGCGCTGGCCAAGTGCGACGCCGTGATCGACTTCTCGCGCCCGCAAGTAAGCCTTGCCCTCGCCGACCTATCGGCTCAAGCGCGTATCGTTCACGTCATCGGCACCACGGGCTTTGCCGACGCCGACGAAACGCGCATCAAGGCCGCCGCGCGTCATGCCACGATCGTAAAATCGGGCAACATGAGCTTGGGCGTGAACTTGCTCGCAGGGTTGGTCGAACTCGCCGCCCACGCGCTCGGCAGCTCGTTCGACATCGAAATTTTGGAAATGCACCACCACAACAAGGCCGATGCGCCGTCAGGCACTGCTCTGTTGCTTGGCCAAGCGGCAGCACGCGGCCGCGAAGCCCAGCTCAGCGAACTGCGCTTAAAGCCACACGACGGCATCACCGGCCCGCGCCCGCCCGGACCCATCGGCTTTGCGAGCTTGCGCGGCGGCAGCGTCGTCGGCGATCACACGGTCTTCCTTGCCGGCGACGGCGAACGCATCGAACTCATCCACCGCGCCGAAGATCGCGCGATCTTTGCCAAGGGCGCGCTCAAGGCAGCGCTCTGGGGGCAGGGCAAAGGCCCGGGTCTATTCGATATGCAGGACGTCTTGGGCTTACGTCGCCGCGGGTAACGCCTTGGCGTCATGCAACGCCAGCTTCAAGGCATCGGCAAACGCCTTGCGCTCGAACGGCGACAGGTACTCGCCGATTTCAAGCGAGCGCCCGTGGCTGCGCACAGTCACCGTCGCCTCGAATTCTTCGTCGCCGTCGAATACGACGTTGACCCAGTACGACGGAAACTGCCACGCGCGCCGCCGCCCCTTCACGTCGACGCGCTCCACGATCAAAGCCTCGCCGTTGATGGTTATCCGTTCGAATGCCCGCATCTGACCGTAGCTCAGACGGAAGGCGACATAGACCGCCAAGACATCGAGCCCCATGAACCCGGCCACCGGCCAAGCTCCAACCGAGAGCATAACGGCGGCACCAACCGCATTGGCCGCGATGACCACGCCAAGAAGAATCTTGAACCCCAACGGCCCCAACGAGCGATACGGATGAATAACGGCTTCGAAACGGGGCTCGCTCATACGAGCGATGCTAGGCAGCGCCGCTCAAACCATCAAGGGCGGAGAAGGCGATAGTGGCGCTAAGACCCCATTTCGACCTTGGCATGCGCCATCAATACCTTGCAGCCTGCCTTGCCGAGCACCCGATCGGCGCCCCCCTGCAGCAGCGTCGAAACCCCACCTACGTCCGCCGCCCGTCGTGGCCGCAGTGTGGTCGAGGCATAGAGGCTGAGTTCGTTCAGCCAGGCGTCGCGCAGCCGAGGCATCAACTCCTCGGCCTTTTCGCGCAGCGCGCTATCGGCAACGTCCATGCCGAAAGAGATCGTAAATCGCCCGCGTATGCGCCCGTCCTGAATAATCGCGATAATGAACGGATCCACCATCACCCATGACTCAAGCGATGTAATGGCGCGCGCCTTCTTCGGCGCTTTGGCTTTCTCCTTTTTCTCGCCGCCGCCGGAGGCATGTGCAGCAGGCACACTGACCATCAACGCGCAAACGATCGCCAGAAAGGGTAAAGAAGATTTCATTCGCCACGCATGTTTCGAGGACACAATCTTGACCCAGACTGCCACCTCACCCGTAAAGGGATCGTTTCATCGAAGGTCCGCCATGGCACAATGCACTGCTGTTGTCGTTTCGCTGCTAACGCTGAATTCACTCGCGTTTGGCGCCCTTGCGGCCCCGGGCGAGCAGCCGGGTCAGAAATTCTCGGTCAGGGTCCAAGATCTTCCGAAGCCTTATGCGACGGAGGCGGTCGACAACTCGGCGGAAAAAATTGCGCGACCCGCCGGCGCCACGCTCAGTGTTCCAAAAGGGTTCAAGGTCGACCTGTTCGCGGAAGGCATCGACGGTCCCCGCAACATAGCGATCACCGACGATGGCTACGTGCTGGTGGCGCTCTCGAAAGCCGGCAAAATCGCAAAATTGCGCGATACCGACAACGACGGCCGCGCCGACGAAAGCACGATCTACGCCGATGGCTTTACGCGTCCGTTCGGCCTGGCCTACAGCGCCGGCACACTCTACGTCGGCGACACCAAGGCCGTATGGCGCTTGCCGTATCGCACCACCCGTCATGGGCGCGGACCTTTGACGCCCGCAGACGCGCTCGGCGAGGGCCGCGGCCACTGGACGCGAAACTTGGCGCTCGGCCCGGACTTCAAAACGCTATTCGTCGCCGTCGGCAGTCGCGACAATATTGCAGAGGAAAGCGATCCGCGCGCCACGATCCAAACGCTACCGATCGAAGGCGGCGCTCTTCAAACCTTCGCGCGGGGCTTACGCAACCCCGTGGGTCTCGCGGTTCATCCGTCGACAGGCGATCTCTATACGGTGGTGAACGAGCGTGACGGCCTAGGCGACGGCTTGGTGCCCGACTATTTCACCCGCGTCGCGCGCGGCGCGTTCTACGGCTGGCCCTACGCCTATTTGGGCGCCAATCCGGACCCCGATTACGGCAGCAAAAATCCGGATCTGGTCGCCGCAACCCAAACGCCCGAAGTCTTGTTCCAAGCACACTCCGCGCCGATCGGCTTGGCATTCTACAACGCCAAACAATTTCCCGCGCGCTTCAACGGCGGCGCTTTCGTAGCGCTCCACGGTTCATGGAATTCGGGGCGTCCGACCGGATACAAAGTGGTGTTCGTACCTTTCGCCAATGGCCGCCCGGCCGCGAACGAATACGAGAACTTCGCCACCGGATTCTGGGCATCGGGAGTTGAAAAGGCTCAGGTCTGGGGGCGTCCGGCGGGACTGGCCGTTGCGCAGGATGGCGCGCTTCTGGTCGCCGACGACACCGGCAATGCCATTTGGCGCATTAGCTACCAAGGAACGAAATAATCCGGCGCATGGTGGAGCTGAGCGGAATCGAACCGCTGACCTCCTCATTGCGAACGAGGCGCTCTCCCAACTGAGCTACAGCCCCATACGCTGGAATCGCCTGACAATACGTTTGTCCGGCGCGCGAAGGCAGGCTTGTAGGAGCCCCCTCTAGGCGGTGTCAAGGCGCTGTGGATCGGCGCAGCTTGCCGCGCCCGCCTCCGGACGCTACATCTCGCGCAACACCGCCGCGATTCAGCCTCGGCGCCAAAGGTATTTGATGGATTTCTCCCTTATCGGCCTCATCGGCACGGCGTTTGAACTCTACATCTGGATCATCATAACCAGCGTGGTTCTCTCCTGGTTGGTCGGCTTCAACGTGGTCAACCCCTACAATCCGGTTGTTCGCGCCGTGCAGTCCTTTTGCTATCGCGCCACGGAGCCGCTCTTGGCACCGATCAGGCGCTTCATGCCAGATCTGGGCGGGCTGGATATCTCCCCGGTTGTGCTGCTTCTAGGCTTGCAGTTCGTCCAAATTTTGCTGGTTCGAACGCTCACGGGCCAACTGCTTTCGTGAAGCGTGCCGCCCCGTTTCGACCCTGTCCGGACGGAATGCTGCTCATGGTTCGCCTCACGCCGCGCGCCTCGCGCGACGGCATCGATGGCCTCAAATCGGGTCCTGACGGTCCCTACATTCAGGCCCGCGTTCGCGCTGTGCCGGAGGATGGGCGCGCGAACACGGCCCTTGCCGAATTGGTCGCAGACGAAATCCGCGTTCCGAAGTCGACTGTGACGGTTGCGACCGGCCACACTGCGCGCCTCAAAACAATTCATATCGCCGGTGACGTCTCGGACCTCGAAACGCGTATCTCTGACTGGCTGAAGAGGATTGAATGACCGCACAAATCATCGACGGCAAAGAGTTTGCGGGCGCCGTTCGTGCGCGCGTGTTCAAAGCCGCGACCGAATTCAAACAACGCCACGGCGTTCCGATCGGCCTCACCGTTGTCCTTGTCGGTGACGACCCGGCAAGCGAAATCTACGTCCGCCTCAAAGTCGCCGATGCGAAAGAGGTGGGTATCGAATCCCGCGACATCAAACTCCCTGCCACGGCAACGCAATCCGAGGTGCTGGACGTGGTTCGCAAACTGAATCAAGACCCTGCGGTGCACGGCATCCTCGTGCAGTTTCCCGTGCCCGCTCATATTCGCCAAGAGGCCATTCTCGACACGCTGGCGCCCGACAAAGACGTCGACGGCCTGACGACCTTGAGCGCCGGCCGCCTGGCAAGCGGCCGCCCGGGCCTCGTCTCCTGCACGCCGCAAGGGTGCTTGATGCTCATCAAGTCCGTGCGCCCGAAACTCGACGGTCTTAGTGCGGTCGTGATCGGCCGCTCCCAGCTGGTCGGCAAGCCCATGGCCCAACTTCTGCTTCAGGAGAACTGCACGGTAACCATCGCCCACTCCAAGACCCGGGATTTGGCCGCGGTGGTGCGTACGGCGGACGTTCTGGTTGCCGCAGTTGGCAGGTCGGAAATGGTCAAGGGGGATTGGGTGAAGCCCGGCGCCATCGTCATCGATGTCGGCATGAACCGGGTCGACCAGCCAAACGGAAAATCGAAACTATTCGGCGATGTGGCCTATAATGAGGTGCTGCCGCACGCGGGCGCGATTACAAAAGTTCCCGGTGGGGTTGGCCCAATGACCCGTGCCTGCCTTCTGCGCAATACGGTCTTGGCGGCATGCGCGCAAATGGGTGTTAGTCCGCCCGCGGAGCTTTAAAATGGATATGACGACGTTGCCGCCCCTTTGGCTGGACCATGTGAACATTCCTTCCCTGGATCCGGAAGTGTTGGCGCAATGGTATGCCGACCGCTTGGGCATCGAACTGCGCGGTCGCACGAATGTGATCGGGCCTGGCATTTCCTTATTCTTCACCAAGGGCGCGCCGTTGAAAGCCGGCGACAAGTTCCATTTCGGCTTTCGCGTCGAAAACAAATCGGCCGTCGAAACCTGGGCGACGCATTTGGGCGTCGCCGTATCTTTCGACGAACACGACTTCTTCGCCGCCCGCATCGCCGATCCCGACGGCAATATTTTCGAGATCTACTGGGACAAGTATTGAGCGCTCAGCGCTTCAACGATTGATTGCGCGCCGCCAGCAAACGCAGGCGCAACGCGTTCAGCTTGATAAACCCTTCGGCGTCTTTCTGATTGTAGACGCTGTCTTTCTCGAACGTCACATAATCCTGCCGGTACAGCGAGTAGGGTGACGAACGCCCGACGATCGTGGCATTGCCCTTGTAAAGCTTCACGCGCACGGTGCCGCTGACGAATTCCTGGCTCTTATCGATCATCGCCTGCAACATCTCGCGTTCCGGCGTGAACCAGAACCCGTTGTAAACGAGCTCGGCATACTTCGGCATGAACTCGTCTTTGAGATGGCCCGCACCGCGGTCGAGCGTGATGGATTCGATGCCGCGATGCGCCGCATAAAGAATGGTGCCTCCCGGCGTTTCGTAGACGCCGCGGCTTTTCATGCCCACGAAACGATTCTCGACCAAATCCAAGCGACCGATGCCGTTCGCGCGTCCAAGTTCGTTCAGCGCCGTCAAGAGCGTTGCCGGTGAGAGCGCCTTGCCGTCGATCGACACCGGATCGCCGCGTTCGAAACCGACGTCGATGTAAGTCGCCTTGTCTGGCGCTTCCTCGGGGCTGATCGTGCGTTGATAAACCATCGCATCCGCTTCCAACGCCGGGTCCTCAAGCACTTTGCCTTCGCTTGAGGAATGCAGAAGATTGGCGTCGACCGAGAACGGCGCCTCGCCGCGCTTATCCTTGGCGATCGGAATCTGATGTTTCTCGGCGAACTCGATCAGTGCCGTGCGGCTTTCCAATTCCCATTCCCGCCACGGCGCGATGACGCGGATGTCGGGTTTCAGCGCGTAATAGGTAAGCTCGAAGCGAACCTGATCGTTGCCTTTGCCGGTGGCGCCGTGCGCGACCGCGTCGGCGCCGGTCTTTTCCGCAATCTCGATCTGCTTCTTGGCGATCAGCGGCCGCGCGATCGACGTGCCGAGCAGATATTGCCCTTCATAAAGCGCATTGGCGCGGAACATCGGGAACACATAATCGCGCACGAATTCTTCGCGCAGATCTTCGATGAATATGTTCGACGGCTTGATGCCGAGCATCTCGGCCTTCTTGCGCGCCGGCGAAAGCTCTTCGCCCTGACCCAGATCGGCCGTAAACGTCACGACCTCGCAACCATAGGCTTCCTGCAACCACTTCAATATGACCGAGGTGTCGAGCCCGCCCGAATAGGCCAGCACGACTTTCTTCACTTTCGCCTTGTTCATCTCACCCTCAATGCGGCATTTGCGATAGTTCTTTCGAGCGCAACTCGGCGATGCGATCGCTCGCGCGCTGCTTGATGCTCTCGCTTTTCAACTGACCGCACGCCGCCATGATATCGCGCCCGCGCGGCGTGCGGATCGGCGAGGCATAGCCCGCGCGATTGACGAAATCGCCGAACGTTTCGATCTGTTCCCACTCCGAACAGCCGTAAGGCGCGCCCGGCCAGGGGTTGAACGGAATCAAATTGATCTTGGCCGGAATGCCGCGAATGACCTTCACCAGTTCCTTCGCGTCAGCCAGTGAATCGTTCACGCCCTTCAACATCACGTACTCGAACGTAATGCGCCGCGCGTTGGACAGGCCTGGATACTGCCGGCAGGCTTCCAGCAATTCCTTGATCGGGTATTTCTTGTTCAGCGGCACGATCACGTCGCGCACATCGTCGCGCGCCGCGTGCAGCGAAATCGCCAGCATCGAGCCGATCTCCTCGCCCGCGCGCGGGATCATCGGCACCACGCCCGCCGTCGACAACGTGATCCGCCGCTTCGACACGGACAATCCCTCGCCGTCCGAAACGATGTCCAACGCGTCGCGTACGTTTTCGAAATTGTACAGCGGCTCGCCCATGCCCATCATCACCACATTGGTGATCTGGCGGTCGTCCGAGTTTCGCCCGGCGCGTGGCCACTCCCGCAAATCGTCGCGCGCGATCATAATCTGCGCCACGATTTCCGCCGACGTTAGATTGCGCACGAGTTTCTGCGTGCCAGTGTGGCAAAAACGGCAATTCAGCGTGCAGCCGACCTGCGACGAGATGCAAAGCGTGCCGCGATCTTCGTCGGGGATGAACACGGTCTCTACTTCGATGCCCGGCGCAAAGCGGATCAGCCATTTGCGCGTACCGTCGGCGGAAACTTGCGCTGTCGCAATTTCCGGCCGCCGCAACGTGAACGCCTCGCCAAGCTCGGCGCGAAAGGCTTTGCTGAGCGTGGTCATCGCGCCGAAATCCGTCGCGCCTTGCACGTACATGCCGTTCCACAATTGGCTCGAGCGCATCGACAGATGCTTCGGCTCGACGCCCATGCCGGCAAGCGCGCTCTTCAACCCGTCGCGCGTCAGACCGATAAGGCTGGATTTCGTCTGACTGCTCATCGCTGCACTGCTTTTCATCTGGCCAAAAAAATCAAGGGCGGCTGATACAGCCGCCCTTTTTGGTCTGAATTCGCTGATCCCAAGCCTCTTATTTGCAGCCTTCCGCCGTTTTGTCGAGGGCGGACGACAAACCCTTGAGCGAATACGTATCCGTGGTCAGCGTGCCGCGCTTGGAAAAGCCCTTAACCGTCAACTCCGAGGCCCCGCGCATCGCGGCAATCAGACGCTGTTCCTTCTCTTTTTCCATCAACCACGCCCCGTCGGCTTTGGTGAAGAAGCCGAACTTGTCGGACCCGACCTGCACCGTGGCTTCGGCTCCCGGCTTGAATTCGTAACCGATCACCACCGACGGCTCGTTGACGAGATTGGCCTTGGGCCAGGTCGTGATCAGAAAATAGATCGGGTCGCGCTTGGCGGTTGCGGGCTCTTTTGTTTGCGGCTGGGTAACGGCCCAACAAACAGCGCCGCGGCCATCGGTGGTCTTGTAGGCTTCCCAAGCGTCGAACGTGCCCAGAAGGGTTGGCCCCGCTTGGGCGTAGGCAGAGGCGACGCTGGCGCAAAGCCCGAATGCCACAATTGCGATCCGGCTGAAAATAACGGTCATCGAAGATACCTTTGCTTGGAGCAACACAAGGCGTGGTGGCCGTGCCACCATACAGGGGTTAGCCTGCGCGTGCCTTATGTGTCGCCTAAGTTGGGCGGTTTTGTGAAGCCCCTTCTGAGGGTGATAGGATTTTTGATGCGTCCGAAAGTTCAATTCCCGCGGCAAAGCCGGGTTTGCTAGGTTAGGCCGATGCAACCCGCTTCGTTCGAGCCCCCCGCGACCCCTGATCGAGAGGCCCTCGCCGCCCTCGTGGATGCCATCGCCCTGCGTGGCGATCGCGGCGCCTTTGCCGCGCTGTTCAAACACTTCGCACCCAAGATCAAAGGCTACCTGATCAAAATCGGCACCGACCGCGGCCAAGCCGAAGAACTCACCCAAGAAGTTATGCTGACGGTCTGGCGTAAAGCGGCGACGTTCGACCGCTCCCAAGCCTCCGTCTCGACCTGGCTGTTCACAATCGCCCGCAATCGCCGCATCGACGCCGTGCGGCGCGAAAGGCGGCCCGAGATCGACCTGTCCGATCCGATGCTCGTGCCCGACGAGCCGGTGGCCGCCGACGACCAGCTCGACGCGGCCGAACGCGACGAACGCGTGGCGCGCGCCCTCAAGACCCTGCCGAAGGAGCAGGCCGATCTCGTGCACGAAGCATTCTATCTCGCAAAATCTCACAGCGAGATCGCAGACCAAACGAACATTCCGCTCGGCACGGTCAAATCGCGTCTGCGCTTGGCGTTCGGCCGCTTGCGCAAAGCGCTGGAAGGGGAAGAGGCATGACCACCGTGACCCCAATCCACCACCCCCACCCACAGCTACTGTCGGCGCAGGCCTCGGGCGCGCTGTCGCCGGCGGTCAATCGCATCATCGCGGCGCATGCCGCGCTCTGTCCGCACTGCCGCACAACGCTCAATCGACTTGAGACGGTGGGTGGTGCGTTGCTGGACGACCAGCCGGTCGCGCCGCTCGACGATGGCGCACTCGAAAAAGCGCTAGCCGCGATTTCAACGCCGCCAGTCGCGGTTCAACCGCCCGCCCTCCCGCAAGAGCTGTCGGCGCTGCCGCTCCCATTGCGCGACATCATTTCGGCAGGGATCGGCAAGGCAACTTGGCAATCCGTCGGCACCGGCTTGAGATGCTTGGAGCTGGAACTTCCCACGGCATCTGCTGGGGAATCGTTCCAAGTCTTTCGCATCGAGCCTGGCTCCGGCCCGCCCCGCCACACCCACGGCGGACAAGAATTCACGCTCGTTCTCACCGGCGCCTTCAAAGACGAAACAGGGCTTTATCGCCGCGGCGACATTGCAATCGGCAATGAATCCATCACCCATCGCCCGATCGCCGAGCCGGGTGAGGTTTGCTTTGCACTCGCTGTCTCCACCGCGCCGATCAAATTCAAAGGGCCGCTCGGCCTGCTCCAGCGCGTCTTGAATCTGGGCCGAGGATGAAACGCCGCCAATGAACCCGGTCCTGGTCGAAATCACACGCGGCACCGTCGTGGAGAGTGTGCATCGCGGCGCCGTCGCCGTCTGCGACGCCGCGGGCAAGCTCGTGGCGCAATGGGGCAACGTCGAGGAAGCGATTTATCCGCGCTCGGCCTTCAAATCGCTGCAGGCTTTGCCTTTGATCGAGTCCGGCGCCGCCGACGCGTTTCGCGTGAGCGATGAAGAACTGGCGCTGGCCTGCGCCTCACACAGCGGCGAAACGATGCATTTCGAGCGCGTAACGTCATGGCTCGATCGCATCGATTGCAGCGAACCGAACCTCGCTTGCGGGCCGCATTTGCCGTTCTTCGAACCGGCAGCGCACGCCATGCTAAGGGCAGGCGAACGTCCCTGCCGCATTCATAACAATTGCTCCGGCAAGCACACGGGCTTTCTCACCGTAGCGCGCCACCTCGGTGTCGCCGTCGAAGGTTACGAACGGCCCGATCATCCGGTACAAGTATTGGCGCGCGATGCGATCGCGGCGCTCTGCGATGTGAAGCCGAGCGATCTACGCCTCGGCATCGATGGCTGCGCGGCGCCGAACTACGCTCTGCCTCTGTCGCGGCTGGCGCGCGGCATGGCACGGCTTGGCGACACGGCAGCGCTCGCCGCCGATCGCGCCCGCGCGGCGCAACGATTGACGGCCGCCTGGCGCGCGCACCCGCTCTTGGTCTCGGGCACCGGCCGGGCCTGCGCCGATATGATGGCTGCATCCACCGGACGCACGGTCGTCAAAACGGGCGCCGAAGGTGTTTTCACCGCCGTCCTACCCGACACGGGCCTCGGCATTGCGCTGAAAATCGATGACGGTGCGACCCGGGCGGCAGAAACTGTCATGGCGAAACTCCTGACGCTGCTTGGCGTCGCCGACGAGGGCGCAGAGTCGATTGCAAAGCATGTGCGCCCGCGGGTCAAAAATTGGCGTGGCGACAACGTCGGCGAACGCCGCACCACGGCGGCGCTCGCGTCGCTTAAGCATTAGTAGCTATTTGAAGCTGGTGTCGCCCGCGCTTTCGGCGGCAGCGCTTCGACCTTGTCGATATAGCAGCGGTCGGAAAAACCGTTGCGGCCGACGATGATCTTGTCGCCCTTGCTCAGGCAAATGCCCGGCCGCGCTTCGACGCGCGCGAACAATGCCCACCGCATTTCGCGACAGCTGTTGAAGAACGTCACCTTGTAGCTGCGGCTCGGCGACGTTTGAATGATTGCGGAATAGTCGTCGATCTCTTTGAAATTATAGATGCGATCGACGAACGCGCAGCTGTTCTTGGGCGCCGGGCTCGCATCGTCCGCCAAGACCGGCCCCGCAATAGCCGCCGTGGCGGCAAGGGCCAAACAGAACATTCCAAATTTCGCCATGGAAGTCTCCAATGTGCCAATTCGAGGGTAGAAGAGTGTGTCACGCTTGGCGAGGTCGCCCAATGCCGGGCTGCTGAACGCCGAATGAATGGTGCATCACAAAGCCGCGATCCAATCCTTTGCGACTCTGCCCAAACCGCAACGGGACCGTTTGCTCAGCGCTCTTGGCGTTTGGCGGGGGCTCGCCTAACGTCGCCCCAACGCCAACACCGAAATAGCCACCGGGAGAATTTCAATGAAAGCGGTACTCTGCAAACAATACGGCCCGCCGGACAGCCTCGTTTTGGAGGACGTCCCCAGCCCCAAGCCCGACGCGGGCCAAGTTGTGATTTCGGTCAAAGCCGCGGGCGTGAATTTCCCCGACGTACTGATCATCCAAAACAAATATCAGTTCCGGCCGCCCTTACCCTTTTCGCCGGGCGGTGAAGTGGCAGGCATCGTCAAGGAGCTTGGCGCGGGCGTCACGAACGTCAAAGTCGGCGATCGCGTCATCGGTTCGGTCGGATGGGGCGGGTTCGCCGAAGAAGCCGTAGCCCCCGCCGCGCGCTGCATTCCCTTTCCCTCGAACATGGATTTTGTCGAAGCCTCGGCCTTCGTGATGACCTACGGCACGTCGCATCATGCGCTCAAAGATCGCGCGCACCTGAAGGCGGGTGAAACACTGTTGGTCCTGGGCGCCGCCGGCGGCGTCGGCTTGGCTGCGGTCGAAATCGCAAAGGTGATGGGTGCGCGCGTCGTCGCCGCCGCATCGACGCAAGAAAAAGTCGATTTCTGCATGAAGCGCGGCGCCGATGCCGGCATCGTCTATCCGGAAAACCCGCTCGATCGCGACGCGCAAAAGAAACTGTCCGAAGACCTGAAGAAGGTCCTCGGCGGCGACGGCGCTAACGTGATCTACGACGGCGTCGGCGGCGATTACGCCGAACCGGCGCTCCGTTCGATCGCCTGGGAAGGCCGCTATCTCGTCGTCGGCTTCCCCGCCGGTATCCCCTCGATCCCGCTCAATTTGACGCTGCTCAAAGGCTGCCAGATCGTCGGCGTCTTCTGGGGCGCCTTCACCGCCCGCGAGCCCAAGCGCAACCAGGAAAACCTGGCGGAACTCATGCGCTGGGTGAAAGAAGAAAAGCTGAAACCGACGGTCTCAAAGACCTATCCGCTGGCCCGCGCCGCCGACGCACTCAACGACATGGCGGCACGCAAAGTGATGGGAAAGGTCGTACTCGTCACCGGCTAATCTTCTTCCCCCGCTTGCGGGGGAAGTGGCCGAGCGCAGCGAGGTCGAAGGGGGC
>JAIOQG010000049.1 GCA_021413465.1 Alphaproteobacteria bacterium
GACGGAGATGTCGACCGGCACTTGGCGCCAACCGTAGATGTAGTAACCGAAGCGCAGGATCTCGGCTTCGACGATCGTGCGGCAGGTTTCTTGCGCGGTGTAGTCGGTGCGCGGCAGGAAGATCATGCCGATGCCGATGCGGCCGCCTTCGAGTTCGTGGCCGGTCGCTTTCACTTCGTCGGCGAAGAAATCTTGCGGCACTTGGATGTGCAAGCCCGCGCCGTCGCCGGTTTTGCCGTCGGCGTCGACCGCACCTCTGTGCCAGACGCATTTGAGGGCTTCGATGGCGTGCAGAACCACGTCGCGGCGCGGCTTGCCGTCGATGGCCGCGACCAGGCCGACGCCGCAGGCGTCATGTTCCTGGTCGGGCGAATAGGCGTGCGCGTCTTCGAGTTTGCGCGCGTTTTCGCTGTAGCGGGCGAGTTCGAGCTCGGCTTCTCCAGCACTGTCTTCCCGGGCGGCGCGAAGCGACGACCCGGGACCCAGGAGATTGCGCGATGCCGTTGACGCGCCGAGCCCAGTCTCCTGGGTCCCGGCTCGCGCTTCGCTTGGCCGGGATGACAGATTGTTGTTGTGATTGCTCATCGGCTCACTCCGCGGCAGTGCGCACGGCGTGCGCGGATTTGGTTTCGAGATGGCGGTGGATGGCATCGGCGACGTCGCGACCGTCGCGAATGGCCCAAACGACAAGCGAGGCGCCGCGCACGATGTCGCCGGCGGCAAAGACGCCGGGCAACGACGTCATCATGGTGCGGTGATCGATTTTCAGCGTGCCCCACTTCGTGACCGCGAGTTCCTTTTCGCCGAAAGCCACGGGCAGATCTTCCGGATCGAAGCCCAGCGCCATGATTACGAGATCGGCAGGGAGCGTGAAATCATTGGCGGCGATTTCTTCCGGCACTTGGCGGCCGGTGGCGTCGGCGGAACCAAGGCGCATGCGCGTGGCGCGCACGCCCGAGACGTGTTTGTCGCCCAGAAAGGCTTTGGGCACGCCAAGCCACGAGAAGACGACACCTTCTTCTTCGGCGTGCGAAACTTCGCGCAAGGAACCCGGCATGTTTTCGCGGTCGCGGCGATAGAGACAGGTGACCGACTTCGCACCTTGGCGCACCGCCGTGCGCACGCAATCCATCGCGGTGTCGCCGCCGCCGATGACGACGACGTTGCGGCCCTTGGCGTTCAACGTGCCGTCGTCGAAGTCTTTCACTTTGTCGCCGAGGCCATGGCGGTTCGACGCCGTGAGGTAGCGCATCGCGGGCAGGATGCCGGAGAGGCCGACACCCGGCGCTTGCATGTCGCGCGGTTTGTAGACGCCCGTCGCGATGAGCACCGCGCTGTGTTGGTTGCGAAGTTTGTTGAGAGAAATGGTCTTTCCGACTTCGGCGTTGAGTTCGAATTCGACGCCACCTTCGGCAAGGCGGATCGTGCGGCGTTCGACGATGTCTTTTTCGAGCTTGAAATTCGGGATGCCGTAGATCAGCAAGCCGCCGGCACGATCGTAGCGGTCGTAGATTTTGACGGCGTAGCCTTTGAGGCGCAGTTGTTCGGCGGCGGCAAGTCCTGCGGGGCCCGCTCCCACGATGCCGACGCTGCGGCCGAGTTCGCGGCGGGGCCTCAGCGGTTTGACCCAGCCTTTCGTCCAAGCCGTGTCGGTGATGTATTTTTCGATCGAGCCGATCGTGACCGTGCCGTGGCCCGATTGCTCGATCACGCAGTTGCCTTCACACAAGCGGTCTTGCGGACAGATGCGGCCACAAATTTCGGGCATGTTGTTGGTGGCTTGAGACAGCTCGTAAGCCTCTTCCAAGCGGCCCTCGGCGGTCATTTTCAGCCAGTCGGGGATGTTGTTCTGGAGCGGGCAATGGACCTGGCAAAAGGGCACGCCGCATTGCGAGCAGCGGCCTGCTTGTTCCTCGGCCTTCTTCGACACGTATTCGGCGAAAATCTCGTCGAAATCGTGCGCGCGGGCGCTGGCCGGGCGTTTTTCCGGCATTTGCCTGGAGACGGAGACGAAGCGCAAAAGTTTGTTCTCGGCCACTGGATTTGCTCGCAAGAATTGGAATCCCGTGCGCCTTATAGGGTTCAATAATTGCGGTTTGAAGGTGAAATTCAACAATTATGGCAGCAATACTGACCTAAAAATACCGGGATCAAGGCCGACTCAGCCCCGCGGCGCACCCTTTGTCCAAATATAGTACCACAATTGTACTATATGCGAGGCTGGGCGGAAATACTTGGCAGTGATACGGTCCGCGCCCTCGCCACTTCTCCCCTTTGAACAAGAACCGCCTCGGAGCCCCATGCAGGAATTCCTTTGGAAGGTCGTATCAGCGGTTATTCTCGCACTGGTTGAGGGGTTGACTGAATTTCTCCCCGTGTCGTCCACCGGGCATATGATCCTGGTGAAGGACTTGCTGGGACTCGAAACGCCGCCGGACCGCGTGTTCGAAATCTTCATCCAATTCGGCGCGATCCTGGCGATTTGCGTGATTTATTTCGAGCAGTTGTGGCGCGTGACAAAAGCCCTGCCGCACAACGAAAATGCGCAACGGTTTTTTCTGGGACTGTTCATCGCCTTTTTGCCGGCGGCGGCGCTCGGCGTGCTGTTTGCGGATAACATCAAGTACTATCTGTTCAACCCGTTCGTGGTCGCAACGATGTTGGTCGTCGGGGGCGTCGCCATCCTGTTCATTGAACGCATGGTCAAGATTCCGCAGTATTATGCGGTCGAAGACTTTCCGCTGATCCTTTACCTCAAGATCGGCCTTTGCCAATGCCTGGCGTTGGTGCCCGGCGTGTCGCGATCCGGCGCGACGATCATGGGATCGCTGCTTATGCGGGTCGAGCGCAGCGCTGCAGCGGAGTTCTCGTTCTTTCTTGCCATTCCCACCATGCTGGGCGCCTCGACCTATTCGCTCTACAAGTCGTGGCACGTGCTGCATTACGAGGATTTGTTCGTTCTGGTGCTTGGGTTCTTTATCGCGTTTTTCGCTGCCTATTGGGTGGCTCGGCGCTTTGTTTCGTTTGTTTCGACGCACGGCTTCGGCATCTTTGCGTGGTATCGCATCGTCATCGGCTCGTTCATGCTCGGCTATTATTCGCTCAGGACTGCAGCCGCCGCTTAGGCGCCGCGCGGTTGAGCATATTGGCCCGTGCGGCGATAGGCGCGTAGGTAAGACGGGACGATCGCTTCGAGGGCGGTGGCTTGCACGCCGAGATCGGCCAAGGTGCCAACCTTGGCGGAGTCCGCACCGGCTTTCACGACGTTGTCGACACGCAAGAGGCGCGCTTGATCGAGCGTCACCGGCGCAAAGGGCAACCAACCGGTGAGCGCGGCCATCAGATCAAGCAGGAAGAACGGGATCGGCATGAAGAACGGCTTGCGCTCGGTGACGCCCGCAATGAACGTCAAGAGATCGGCAAACGAATACACGGCCGGCCCACCGAGTTCGAAGGTTTTGCCGCGTGTAGCGTCGTTGACGATCGCTTGCTCCACTGCAGCGGCGACGTCACCCACGAACACCGGCTGAAACTTCGTGACGCCGTTGCCGAAGAGCGGGAAGACGAATTGCGAAAGGCGCATGAGCGCGGCAAACTTGGGAAAGAAGCCATCGCCCTGACCGAATACGATCGAGGGCCGCAAAATGGTCGCGCCGGGAAATGCGGCGCGGACCTGGGCTTCACCCTCGGCTTTCGAGCGCGCGTAAGCCGAGCGGGAATCCTTGTTGGCGCCGATGGCGGACACTTGAACGAAGCGGCGGACGCCTGCTTTAGCCGACGCGCGCGCTATCAAGCCGGCCCCGTCGGCATGCATGTCGCCAAAGGTTCTGCCGCCGCCTTCCTTTAAAATGCCCACGAGGTTGATGACGATATCGGCGCCGGCGACGGCGGCAGCGACATCGTGTTCGTTGCGGATATCGGCCGGCATAAGCGCGATCTGGCCGACCTTGCCTGACGACATCAGATGGTTGGCCAAAGAGGGTTTGCGTGTCGGGACACGGATGCGATAGCCCGCTTGAGCCAGGCGCTGAACGATGTGACGCCCGATAAATCCCGAACCGCCAAAAACGGTGATGACGCCTGCGGCCATTTTTTGCTCCTGCGGGTTCGATTCTCTGCCTTGTAACGAAAAGGCCGCGCGCTTTGAAGCGGCATGGTCCCCGCACCGCGTTGACAGACGTGGCTGTCCACGGATACCACTCCCCGCGTCCGGTCGTGCCCAGATGGCGGAATTGGTAGACGCGCTAGTTTCAGGTACTAGTACTGCAAGGTGTGGAGGTTCGAGTCCTCTTCTGGGCACCA
>JAIOQG010000050.1 GCA_021413465.1 Alphaproteobacteria bacterium
AGCATGGGGTCACGAACTTCAAGTGGACGATTTCGCGCATGTTACACCCCCTTCCCTTCCCGCCGCTATCAGTGTGACAAACCGCGATGGCCGCGCCGTTGATTCAATTGCAGAATATCCACCTGACGTTCGGGGGCGCACCGCTGCTTGCGGGGGCGGAGCTCATCGTCAGCGAGGGCGATCGTTTGTGTCTGGTCGGACGCAACGGCTCGGGCAAGTCCACTTTGCTTAAAATTGCGGCGGGGCTGGTCGATGTCGATCGCGGTACGCGCGCGGCGGCGCCGTCGGCGACCATTCGCTACCTGCCGCAGGAGCCGGACCTGAGCGGCTTTGCCACGACGCTGGCGTTTGTGGAGGCCGGATTGACGCCGGGGGACGATCCCTATCGCGCGCGCTATTTGCTCGAAAGTCTGAGTTTGACCGGCGAGGAAGGGACGGAGCGGCTTTCGGGCGGCGAGGCACGGCGGGCGGCCTTGGCGCGGGTGCTGGCGCCCTCTCCCGATATCTTGTTGCTCGACGAGCCGACGAACCATCTCGATCTGCCGGCGATCGAATGGCTTGAGAGCGAGTTGAATTCTTTGCGCTCGGCGATGGTTTTGATCAGCCATGACCGACGCTTTCTCGAACGTCTATCGCGGGCGACGGTGTGGCTCGATCGCGGCGTTACGCGGCGGCTTGAACAGGGTTTTGGCGCGTTCGAGTTGTGGCGGGATACGGTTCTCGAACAAGAGGAATTGGAGCAGCACAAGCTCGACCGGCGCATTGTGATGGAAGAGCACTGGGTGCGCTACGGCGTGACGGCGCGGCGCAAGCGCAATCAAGGACGCCTGGCGCGGCTCGGCGATATGCGCCAACAGCGGCGCGAGCATCGGCGCGCCACCGCGAATGTGCGAATGGCGGCGAGCGAAGGCGAAACGTCCGGCACGTGCGTCGTCGAAGCAAAGGGCATTGCGAAGGCCTATGGCGAACTTTCCGTCGTCAGCGACTTTTCGATCCGCATCATGCGCGGCGACCGTGTCGGCATCGTCGGCCCGAACGGGGCCGGCAAGACCACGCTGATCAATCTGCTCACGGGTGGCATGGCGCCGGACAGCGGAGAGATAAAGCTCGGCGCCAATCTGCAGATGCATTTGCTCGATCAGCGGCGCGAGACGCTCGATCCGCAAACGACGGTGAAGGATTTTTTGACGGGCGGGCACAGCGACACGCTTAGCGTCAACGGCGTCGTGCGCCACTTCGCGTCCTACATGAAGGATTTTCTGTTCACGCCCGATCAGGCGCGAACACCCGTCCGCGTATTGTCGGGCGGCGAGCGCGGGCGGCTTGTGCTGGCAAAGGCGTTGGCGGCGCCGTCGAACTTTCTCGTGCTCGACGAGCCGACCAACGATCTCGACCTCGAGACGCTCGATCTGTTGCAAGAGGTGCTGGCTGATTATCCCGGCACGGTCATTCTCGTCAGCCATGACCGCGACTTCCTCGATCGCGTTGCGACGTCTGTTCTGATGGCGGAGGGCAACGGGCGTTTCGTGGAGTATGCCGGCGGCTACAGCGATATGGTGGCGCAACGCGGCGAAGGCGTCGGCGCGAAGCCGCGCGAGACAGTGCGCGCTGCAAAAAGCGGCGCAGCACCGCGCGCGGCCGGTGCCGCGACCGAGCGGCGCAAGCTAACGTTCAAAGACAAGCACGCGCTGGAAACGTTGCCCGTTTGCATCGAGGCGCTGCACGAGGAGATCAAGTCCCTGAGGGTACGCCTCGCCGAGGACGGTTTTTATGCCCGCGACGCGAAAGGCTTTGCCGCGACGGCGGCGAAGCTGAGCACTGCGGAAACGGAGTTGGCCGCTTCCGAAGAGCGCTGGCTTGAGCTTGAAATGCTGCGCGAAGAGATCGAAGGATGAGCGGCGTCAGTGCCAGAGCCCTAACACCAATCCGTACAGCGTGTACTGCACCGTGTGATAGCCGCCGTTGATGAGCAATAGGCTCAGCGGGCGCTGCTCGAACTGATAGTTGATGCCGTATGAGCCTGCGATCCAGAAGAAGCCGGTGGCAAAGCCCGCGCCGACGGCGAAGCCGAGGTCGGGTTTCGGGCCGATGAAGGCGGCAAAGCACAGCGCGCCGAGGAGCGCCCACACGAAGGCGATGCCGAACACCATTGGCATGTTCGCGGTCTTGGCTTTTTCTTCCGTCATGCCGGAGCCGCGCATCCAGGCTTTGGCGAACAGCGCCGGCGAGTACCATGCGCCGCCTAGGACGAAGGCAAGAACCGCAGCGACGACGGCGGCAAGCCAGTTGATTGACGACATATCCATAACGTTTCCTCTCTCTCTGATTTTTTTGTGTGATCAGTGCGCCGGTTTTGCCAACGCTTTCTTCCAGTCGATCGGGCCGGTCTCGAAACGCTCGGCGAGTTTTTCCAGCGTCCAAGGATTGCCCTTGACGAAGAACCCGTAGATATCGTCGAAGCCCTTGCCGGTGCCGTAACCGATCATCGATAGGCGAACGCGTGTTTGCTTGGCGCCGAGCGGTTCAAGCTCCACGACGGAAAATATCTGGCTCAGTTCGTCGGGATGGGGAAATCCCTTCGGCGGGCGCGTCGTATGGAAGGCCAGCATGCGTTCGGGCACGAAGGACAGCATGCGGTGATGGATGTTCGTTTCGTCACCGGGAGCGGCGCTGGGATTGTATGAGGTTACAAGTTCGGCGTTGAACGCGAGTTTTGCGGGCGTCAGCGTCGCGTAGGGCGTGGCCCAGGTGCGCCAGCCTTCCGCGGTCGTGAATGCGGTCCAAGCGTCCGCGATTGGTGCGCCGATGACGATTTCATGGCGCATGACGCGCGAACCGTCCGGCGCAATGTAGCTTGTGTCCTGCACCCCTTCGGCGGCGTGCACGGCGCCGGGCAACGTCATCGCAATCAGCAGAGCGAACAGTCTCCTCATTTTTTCCTTCCTTTGGGTTTTGGCGCGCCGGCGGTTTGCTGGAGCGCGTTAAAGTAACGGCGGAGTTCGGCGATCGACTGGTCGAACGTTTCGATGGTGCGATAGGTGCGTGCCTGCATGACGGCGCCTTCCATCGTGGTCAGTACGAAATGGGCGAGGCGGCGCGGGTCGACGTCGGCGGGGAAGCGGTCGCGCGCGGCGGCGATGCATTCTTCGATCGCGTCGACCCAACCGTCGAAGTTGGCGGCGATGCGCACGCGAACCACAGGGTCGGGTTCGTGCAGTTCGAGCGCAAGGTAGCCAATCGGGCAGCCATAGGTGCAACCGGTGTCGATCAGCAATTGGCGATAGCGGGCGAGCAGCGCGAAGATGCGTTCAATCGGATCGTCGATACCGGCCCACGCGGGTTCGAGCAGCATGGGGCGGATGCCCGATTGGTAGGTGTCGAGAACCGCGCATAGGAGGTCCTGCTTGCCGGGGAAGAAATGATAGAGGCTGCCGGCATTGGCGTCGGCCGCTTTGAGAATGTCGTTGATGCTGGTCGAGGCGTAGCCCTTTTCCCAGAACAAGCGCATGGCCTCGCCAACGATGCGATCGCGTGTGCTCATGGTTTCCGTGCGCCCGCCGCCCAGTTGAATGGTTACTCAATAGCGCAACTTGAGCGGTCATTCAACTGTCGTTCGGGGCGGAATTCTCACCTTTTCGTGAGTGTGACGGCCGCCGCGGAGCTCCGCTGGGCACAGAGTTGTCCTTGACGTTGGGGTGATGTCCTGCGGCAATGGCGGCACATTAGAGGCTCGCGTTCCATGACACGTTTTTCGCTCGCTCTGTTTTTGGCAATGGTCGCGATGCTGTGTGCCGGCGATGCCGATGCGCGCCGTTCGCGCGGCAAGGCAAAGCCCGTACAACCGGCCGAGACGTCGACGGGCCAGTTCGACAACAATGCGTTGTGCGACGGCGGCATGATGATCACGAGCGACGATCAGATCAAAGGTTGCACGGCACTTTTGAAATCCGGCCGCCTGACGCGCGAGCGCAAGGCGGTGGCGCTTTACAATCGCGGTAATGCTTATGTCGGCAAGAACGATTTTGCGCGCGCGATTCAGGACTATACCGACGCACTGGCGAACAAGAACGATTATGGACAGGCTTACTTCAATCGCGCCGTCGCCTACCGCATCAGCGGCGAGCCGCAGCTTTCGGTTTCGGACTACACATCCGCATTGAGCTATTTGCCCAACGACGCGGACGCATTCGCAGGTCGCGGCACGGCATACGTGAAAATCGGCAAGCACGAAAAAGCGCTTGAGGATTTCAATCGTGCGCTTGCTATCCAGCCCAATAATCTGGGTGCGTTGACGCAGCGCGGTCATGCCTATGTGCGAAACCAGCATTGGAGTTTGGCAATCGCCGATTACGATTCCGCCCTGGCGATCACCACGGCCAATGTCGAAGCGATTTACGGGCGCGGGGTGGCGAAAGTCTATTCCGGGGATTTGCCGGGCGGGCAAAGCGACATGACGACGGCGCTGACGGTCGATTCGAGCGTGACGGCGCGCATGACGTCGCAAGGCATTCCACCGCCGCAAATCCGCACGAAAACCGAGCCGCAACAAATCGTACGGCCTGCGCCTGCGAACGAGCCCGCGAAAGAAACGCCACCCGTGAGCGATGCGAGCGACGTGCCCGTGCATCGCTCTACCGCGTTTGGGCAATGATTTGCACGCCGATGAACTTAGATAGATCGGTGTAGAGCGGCCGGGCTCCTGCGCCTTGAGCCCGGCCTTCGCTTAGTTTGGTTGCCGACGCCGCGGCCCGGCAAACACTTAGTGATGTGGCGGTTCGGGCGGCTCAGGGGGCTCAGGCGGTTCAGGTGGCTCGGGTGGTTCCGGCGGACTGGCGATAGAGAACTCCATTGGTTCGGGCATGGCCTCTTCTTCGCTCAACGCGCCGTCACGATCGGTGTCGAGTTCCTTGAAGTGCTTTTCGGCTTTCGTGATGAACTCGCGGCGCGAGACTTTGCCGTCGCCGTTCGTATCGGCACTGTCACCGTGTTTATGAACCGAGCGAATGACCACCACGCGCTCTTCATCGCCGCCGTGCCGGAAAACTCGAACGTCCGCCCCAGGCGGCAGGGCGGGCATTTGCCAGCGAGCCCCGGGCACCGGCGGAATTGGCGGCACTGGAGGAACCGGCGGAACCGGCCCTGGACCGCCGGTCATGGTGCAGACGCAGGTCTTCTCTTGCTCGATACGCACGTCCTTCGCAGACGCAACACCGACCCCTACCGTGACAACGGCAAACACCGCCGTGGTCGTCATCAACTTCATACCAAACATTTTGTCTCCCTCACGCTTAACGCGTCATCGACGAGCGATAGTTTCGCGGATCTGTCGCTGCGATTTGTCTGTGTGCGGAGGAAACGTGACAGGACGCGTCGGTTTGGCGGTTCGACAAACTTTGCCACACATTAACTTCGCTACACCTTTGTA